>JBHIXQ010000121.1:6568-6837 GCA_041984705.1 Leptonemataceae bacterium
ATTTATCGGAATAAATATACCCTGAACTCCATGGCCATCAACGGAACAACGTCTGGTCTGGCAAAAATTCCTCTGGGCATGACAATCTCCTCGATGCAAGGCGAGGAATACACAATCAGTGATGCGGCGGATTCCTTTGGGCAGGGGTTCTTTACGGGGGCCGGGTCATCCGGTATTGGGGGCTTGCGCATTTTGAACAATACGGGGAAGATTTTAGGAAACGGAGCGTTCTTTCTAGGGAATGACTTGTATCGGACAATGAGTCAGTC
>JBHIXQ010000122.1:0-6830 GCA_041984705.1 Leptonemataceae bacterium
AGCCTCAGAAGCCGACTCTGGAAAAGCTCTGGACTCGCAAAATGCGGACGGACAGTCAAAGGGCGCAGATTCGCACAGCAAGAAGGCCAAAAGAGGAAAGAAGAATAAGCGAATGAAGCTATTGATCTGTCTTTCCGGTCGGGGCGATAAGGATGTAGCCGAGGTAGCGCGGCTATCTGGAATCGAGCTGTGAAATTTAAGGTGTTTTCCTTCAGGATTGCAGTCGATTCGGGCGGGCAGGGGCCGAAAGCTCTTCTGCAGGGTCTGAAAGCTCATAAGTCTTTTCCAGAGGTCGGCTTTCCAGCGCAGCGGACAGGAAAGGTTGGCGCAGTGGCGCTTCGAGCGCTTTTACTGATCATCCTGCTCATTCCGGGGATCTACTGTTCCTCCATAGACGCTTTCTGGTACGCCAGTCCGGATTTCTATTTTCGCGGAGAGCAGGACGATCATGTGGCGGCAAAGTTGAATGCCCATGGAATCAACCATACACTATGGGCCTATTCTGGAACCTACACCGTTATGCGAGGGCCCTGTCTAATTCCCATGTGGGATGCCGAACCACCCATACTGAATCAGCAATATCTTATCTTGAACTGGCGTATAGAGGCATCCCCGGAATATTTTCCCCTGGAGATCCACAGAAACGATCTACAGCTAATGACCGCCGATGGGAACTACCGGGGAAAGTATGTATATGCCTGTGATGTTTCGGATGATTCTGCGAAGGGCAAAAAAGAATACAACGATGGGGAATCAGATAGCATTACAATTACCGGGCCAACGTGTCTGAGTGTTAGATACTACGATCTGTATTTTGGCGCAGTAGATGAGTTCTATATCACGCCCCGGGTCTCAAGGGATGGCCCGCCGGTGGATACTCCTACGGTGCGATTTCAGTTTAAAAGGGATTATGGCTATGATCCCTATGAATTTCCTTTTATGTTTATGCCCGTGCGCTGATTCCGAAAGATCCACACCGGGGCTCAGTTCTTTTTGCCCCAGCTATCTTCGATTTCGGCGCCTGGATACATCAGCTTCTGCATATCTTTTAATATAAGCAGATTGTCCACCATGATGGAAACCGGGCCCTGCTCTTCATGAGGATGACTTCGAATTAGGAATCCGCGAAATTTTCCTCCGGAGCGGACTCTGTTATCCTTGCCCCGGCGAAACTGAGCTGCAGGCATATTCACCGTAATTCGCTTCCACCCTTTCCAGGTGAGGGCGCCCAGAGGTACCTCAACTTTCCGGCCATGTGGATCCAGAAATAGAGCCGAAAGAGAATGTTTTTGATCCTGCGCATGAACCCACAGAGATAATCGGAAAAGTTCGCCCTCTAAATCCACCGGATGACGAAGCAACACCTGATAGATCTGTTTTCCGGGAACATCAAAGGAAGTGTGAATCATCAGGCAGCGATGGTAGGAACTTTCCGGATCCACCCATCGATTCAGGATATCCATTTCTTCCAGAAATTCAGGGCCTTCCGGAGATCGATACGCATAGTCGATAATGCTGAGATCCGTGGAGGGCGCTCGTGTATAGTAATCCCTTTTGGATTCAAAAAGATCAATGGCCTGGAGTTTCATTCTCCGGGGCATTTCCTGAAGTAAGCCGGATAGCACTCGAATCTGATCCAGAGCTTCCTGCTTGCTCTCAGGAGAGCTGGCCTGCAGATTCCTGGCTGGAATAATAGAAGTGAACAGTAGAAGAAGGAGGATTGCCACGGGAGGGACGATGGCCCGATGGCGAATGCTCATCAGTAGTCGAGCACGGCAGGCTGGAATGGGACGAAAACGGAGCCTCACATCTATACTAACGGCCTATTCTCTAATTTCCTGAATGCCTGTGACCCGGTGGATTCCCTTTCCTTTTTTTGGGCCCTCGGCGCTTTTTCGCAGCACTTCCCCGGGTCTGCCTTTCTGATGGATTTGCTTTCTTCGCAGCTCGGCCTTTTCCGACGGGGTGCGCTGATTCGGACTTTTTTGCAGCCTGACCTTTTTCGGCGGGGCCGGTTGATTCGACCTTTTTTACAGCTCTTCCTTTTCCAGCGGATCCAGCTGAATTGGACTTTTTCGCCGGTTTTGCCTTCCCGGCAGGACTTGAGGCATCTCCGGATTTTCGAGACTCCCACTGCTCCAGTTTCTTTAGCCAGGCTTTCATTCCTGGATAATCCAGTCCGAATGGATCCGTCTCCTTGATGGTTTCCAGGCAAAGAGGATTCAGGAATTCCTCTCCTTCCCTGGGCAGATCTCTAAACTGGAATTGCTTACCCTGTAGCTGAAATCTCAGTGCCAGAGCATGCAAATAGGTACGGTCCTCCTGGCGGGCCTCGCTAAAGGCATTGTAGAGAGGATCTCCCAGGATGGAAAAGCCCACGCTTTTCAGCGCTACTCGAATCTGATGGGTCTTGCCCGTAATGGGTCGGACCCAGAGAAGCCTCAAGCCAGTTCGCTGCTCCTGCAGGGGTTCCGAAACAAAGGATGTACGGGCCGGATTTTCACGGGTTCGCAGCAATTTATAGGAACCCCGGCGGCTTTTCTCCATATCGCCAATAATCAAACCTGCTTTTTTGAATCCGGGTCTGGCCGAAAGGGCAACATAGATCTTTTCTGCACGATGAAAGCGAAATTCATTTCCCAGGAGATTGGCATTCTTGCGTCCCTTTGCACATAACAGGATTCCCGAGGTCACCTTATCCAGGCGATGCACGGGAAAAAGGCGATTCGCCTGGTCCGAGCACAGAGCTCTCATTTCGTCCAGAAAGTCGGTTTTCTGCGAATCCTCGAAAAAGACCAGACCGGCCGGCTTATAGAACAGGGCAAAATCTTCTGTTTCCTGGATCAAGATTACAGGATGTTTTGTGGCGCTCATACGAAAAGTCTCATAAGAAAATGGTTTGTAGACCAGGGCAACGATGAGAAATCAGAAACATGTGCGATACGTTTGTGGTCAGCTCCCCAGGTTCTGGCCCGGTGATTTTTGGAAAGAATTCAGATCGTGAACCAAACGAGGCACAGGCCATAGAGAGAGTGCCTGCCCGAGATTACGATCTTAAAAACAATCCTCGATTAAAAACCACCTACATTGAGATCCCCCAGGTCGAACACACCAACGAGATCCTGATCTCCCGTCCTTTCCATATGTGGGGCGCCGAGATGGGTGTCAACGAGCATGGGTTGACGATTGGAAACGAGGCTGTTTTTACAAAGATTCCCATTCAAAAGAAGGATGATGGTTTGACAGGCATGGATTTGCTGCGTCTGGCTCTGGAGCGCACCAGCAAAGCCGAATCCGCCCTGGAGCTAATTACAACACTTCTGGAGAAGCACGGTCAGGATGCCTGCGGAGGTTACCAGGATCGAAAGTTTTATTACCATAACAGCTTCATAATTGCGGACCGAGAAAAAGCCTATGTACTGGAAACCGCCGATCGATTCTGGGTGGCAAGAGAAGTGGAGGGGCATGCTTCTATTTCCAACGGCCTGACCATCGGAGAAGATTTTAGTTTAAGCTCAGCCAATCTGACGGAGCAGGCGCGAAAGGCTGGCTATCTGAAACCGGGAAAGACCATGAACTTCGCCAAGGTGTTTTCTGACGGATTTTATACCAGGATGTCTGGCTGTGGCTATCGCCAGAAGAGCTCCTACACTCAGGCCGGTGCAAAAGCAGACAGTATGACTGCCAGGGAAGCGATGCGAATCCTTCGCAGCCATGGTCAGTACGATGGAAAAAAAGGCTTTCATCCTTCAAAACCAGGAATGAAAAGTCTATGTTTACATGCATCCGGTATCACTGCTCCTTCGCAGACCACCGGCTCCATGGTGGTACAGATTGAGGAGAGACCTGTAGTGTGGCTCACCGGAACTGCGGCTCCCTGCCTATCCATTTTCAAACCTTTCTTCTTTGGACACAGTAATCTTCAATCACCGGACTGGATCATACCAGGTGCGACGCCGGATGATAGTCTCTGGTGGAAGCATGAAAGAATGCATCGTGCGGTGCTTTCCAATTTTATGAAGCATGCTCCAGACATTCAGGCTCGCAGAGATGCCCTGGAGTATGAGTTTATTTCGCGTCTTCCTGATAGGGATCAGCCTGCCGATGCAGTGGAACAGTATTCCAATCGCTGCCTGAATCGTGGACGAGATATGCTTATGCAACAACTGGAACGCTTGAAAGTGGATCCAGTTTCCAGAAGAAAGTTATTCTCTGGTAATCTGGGCCATCCGCTGTATACAATGTTCTGGAAAGGCTTCGATCGAAAGATTCCTCATTAAGAATTCTTCCGGATCAAGGATTCGCTAGATCTGGTTTTATGACGTTAGCTATAGAACCGGGGGCCTTGATCGTACAACTGCCGGACCGAGTTGATTGGCTTCCGGCCGCCTGCTCCACATTGTCTATCCAGTACTATTCAGAAGAGGTCAGCCAGTGCTGCAAACGAACAGAAGGGACCAGTTTGTCCTGCGAGTTTTGCAGGGGGAACAGTGTGCATTGTAAACGTCGAAGGGAGAACAGAAGTCTGGATTTCGCGAAGCCATGAACTCCTTTATGAGTCCATGGCTTCCTTTTCTGATTTCAGTAGCTGACTTTAGAGTTCGTCCGCCTTCAATTTCTCTCTTTCAATTTTGAAATTGTACTTCTTGAATAGCTCATCCTGGATGGCCTGTACGGCGGTCTGGCTTTGAGCCTGTTGTAGCTGCTGGCGAATGGTTTCTTTAACCGCGGCCAGTGGCTTTCCGTTGAACTGATTGTGCTTTCTCAGGTCATAGTACTCTTGAATCTGTTCATCGGTGACCTGCATCTTCTCAATACTTTTCTGGATGTAGCGGCCTGCCAGTGCTTCATTCTTGTAGAATGACTGAAGAAATTCATAGAGCTCGGTTTCCTTTACTTCTTCATAATCAGGCGAAAGCTTGAGAATCTCGGTTGGAATATAGATGTTTTGCAGAATCTGGACCATGGTCGAATCGTTCAGATCGGTAGTATCTACGATTTTCTTAAAATCTGCCACGGTTCGCTTCTTTCCATCCAGTTCAATGATCCAGGTTTCTCCGGTGGCCTCGGAAAAGGATTCAGGCTTGAGATCCTCTCGATTGAGTTTGAATTCATGCTTCTTTTCCAGCTCTTCAATGTGAGACCAGAGTTTATCATTTTTCTGGCTCTGAGACCGCACCAGGCGATCCGCGTACTGCTGGGCCTGGGATTCGATCATGGCAGGGCTGATCTCCTTTTGAAGTCCTGCATCTTTTGCGCGCTGGGCCAGCTCATTAAAGTATTCCTGGTAGAATCCGCTGAGCTCATCGGCTTCCAGCTCATCGGTGGATATTCTTCGGGCCACATAAAAGGCATTCTCCGCATCGATTACAATGAATTCGTCTTCTTCGGCCTTCTTTAGGGGAGTGGTAATAAACTCCAGGAGATCCGGCTGACAGGAGATGCAATGAGGCACAATCTTTCCTGCATTCATCCTGGTTTCCTGGCTTTCGCTGGCTTCAATTACAAGTTTTCCGATTTCCTCTTCGGAGCTCATGTCGTTGAGCTTCTTGGCCAGGGCCTCCGCTTCTGGCTTCCGATCCCGCTGAGGGTCTTTGCGCAGGATGGCTATCTGGATACTGATCAATTCAAAGGGGTCATCGGTACGAAGGAAGCCCTGAAAGGAGCGCAGTAAAGCCTTGCGTTCAAACAAACTACCGTTCCGTTCCAGCCACTTCTGGGCTTCCTGATCATCCTTTAGCTCGTTGGCGGCCAGGCGATAGGTGGCGATCATTTTCAAGATTTCATTCTGCTGAGCTGTGGTAATTTTATCGGATGGCTGTCCGCTGGCTTCTACCAGTCGGCGCATATCTCCGCGTGTAATTTCGCCACCATCGTAGGTGGCCAGCACCTCCCCGTCGCCTCCGCAGGAGATCAGGGAAAAGGACAGAAAGAAAACCAGGGTCAATAGTAGACCTTTTCTTCCTGCTTGATATAAGGATACATTCATAGGCCCAGGATCGGCGAAACGAATTCTGAGTCAAAGACTAAAGAAGTCGTTCAAGAAGGGTAAAGCAGTCCGGCCACCGGAGGAACATCGTTGCATAGAAGTGCTGGAGGTGGCGTCCAAGACACCAGGAGGAGCTTAGACCTTATTCGAAAATATCAAATTGTTTCCAGAATGAAATTCAGAGCGGGGTCTGTAGCTGGCCAGGCGATGGCCCGGTATTTTCATTGCGAGAATGGCAGGAGGAACTGTACCAATCTATTCGAAGCGAAATTCGAATGCAGGTTTCTCTTCTTTTTGTTCTTTCTTTTCTGTCCTGACCGGAGCCGGTTGAGATTTACGTTGTGATTTAGGTTTTGAACGACCGTTACTGTTGGAGCCTTTTTCTGGAAGCTGGATGCTTACCTCTGCATTCACAGAACCCTCTTCAGTGTCCGCTGTTTCTATAGCCGACGGATTGTCAGATATTACCCTCTGAGTCAGTATTTTCTGTTTGAAATCTTTTAGTCTGGAAGACTCCTCAATCAACGAATCACGCAGCCGAATGGAATACTCTCGGTCCATAGGAAGGCCGGACAGCATACCATCCAGTTCCTCCAGATCTCGTTCGATCCGTTCCAGTCTCCTGAGTAGATGAATAACTTTTAACTTCAAGGGTCCCTTCTTACTGATGCATTCGTTTTCTGCTGTCAAGTCCCAAATAATCCGGTAAATGGTGGAAAAATGAGCAAGGCCATGAACCATTGCCTCGTTTATGGGCCAGTCCGGCAGTTCCTTTAATTTTTATCGGAAAGCGTGGCACCTACTTGGACTCATTGTGCCTCTTTTTGTTTATGTGGATCCC
>JBHIXQ010000123.1:0-6822 GCA_041984705.1 Leptonemataceae bacterium
GGCGTAGTTGAAAATTGAGCATCTAAATTAATCCAACAACGTACCTTCCCTGTCTTATTCCAAAAGCTATCTATACTTAGAGTTGATAATACTCTACAATTTCTACTTGTTGTATAAAAAGAGAGGAAGTAGAAATAGGGCAGCCCGGTTCATTGGTGCAAATACTGAGGCTCTTTCCTCTGGAGGTCAACTGATTTAGGAGAAGAGCCAGAGGTGCGATATTAGGACCCGGGCCAGCCATAGCGAAGGCCGACCACCGGGATCTTTGCTTGCTGGTAGATGGCCTTCAAGGGCCCAGTAGCTTACTTCTCTTCGCGCATGCCAAACATCCCGTTGCCCAGGAAGTTCATTACCAGCTTGCCCTCCTGGTTTCTCAGCTCGGCCATGCCTTTTACGATTCCAATGCCTTTGCGAAATGGCTTGCATTCCGTGATTCTAAAATGTCCGGAAAGAGTATCTCCAGGCCTTACAGGTCTCTTCCAGCGGAGCTGGTCCACACCCGGGCTTCCCATGCTGGCCGCTTTGTTTAGAATGGCATCCACATAAAGGCGCATACAGATGGAAGCTGTGTGCCATCCACTGGCAATGATGCCTCCAAACATTGATTCTCTGGCTGCTTCTTCGTCAATATGGAACGGCTGTGGATCGTATTTACGGGCAAATTCTAGAATCTCCTCTTCCGTCACCGTATAGTTACCCAGCTCATACACAGAGCCCACTTCCATATCCTCGTAGTACATCATGGTATGAATCTTTTCCAGTCGGATGAGACCACAAGCAACATAATGATAGTTACAGACCTCGGAAGAATCATACGCCGGCGCGGCCGGACATCCGCGCAGCAGGAAATTAGCGCAGACCTACGTCGCCGCAGCCCCACATCCCAGCAAGCGGCCATCAAGGTGAAAGTTTTGCAAGGATGCATAGGGCAACCAGGAAAGTAGGGTAAGGAACCACGATAGGAGGGGTAAACACCGTGCAGATCGGATCATCAGCCGAATGGAGGATACACAGGAATAATTTGTGAAAAAGGCATAGATATATCTCGGTCATGGAATGCCCGGCTTGACAGTGCAGAGCCCCGGGCTATCTAAAGTGCGTGTCCGAAAGTCAGAACATTCAGGAGTTTCCAGGACTATCCGGCCTGTTCCTCAAGGAGCTGGATCTATTTCCTATTATTCTGGGACCGGGACACAAGATCAAAGCGGTTTCCGGACGCTTGATCAAGCGGATGGGTTTTCGCTCTGAGGATATGCAGGGTGCCACAATCCTGAAGATCCTGGGCATAGAAGCCTTTCAGGAGCTCTTCATGCGTTCTGCGGATTGGAGCAGGCCCATCAAGAACTATCGATTGAAGCTACGGGATGAGTCCGGTGGCAAGCGACTGTATCAGCTTTCCGGCTTCAAGAAGGTTGATAATGGGCAGGACTTTTATTATCTGCTGCTCCAGGATGTGAACCTTCCGGAAGCAAATCTATCTACAGGCTTTTATGAAAAGGGAGTTAAGAGCCACGAAATACTGAAGCCTTACGTATCCACTCACCTGGCTCACAGAGCCATGAGTGCAAGCCTGGCGGGTCTGGATCATATTCCCAATGAAGAAAGGGAATTTACTTTTCTGTTCGCAGACCTGGTAAGTTATACATCCATCGCAGAGCGAACCAGTCCCGAAGCGATTCTGGAGATGCTAAATACTTCCATTGGCGCTGCCTCCTCGATAATCCTGCACAACCATGGCTTTGTAGATAAGATTATGGGGGATTCCATCTTTGCTGTTTTCGAAGACCCGGTGAACGCTCTTCTGTCTGCCATCGAGATGCAGAAGCAGTTCAATCTACTGAATCTGTTTCGCCTGAAGAGCGGCGAAGAAGAGATCAGCATTCGAATTGGAATCCACACCGGAGAATGTATCCTGGGGAGCATTGGCGGCGACGGTTTTCTCGAACTTACCTTTATCGGGGATGCAGTGAACACGGCCTCGAGGCTGGAGAAGGCCTGTAAGCCGTCCGCAGTACTGGTTTCAGAAAAGACAGCCAGCATGGTGGGCGAGAATGCCGGTTATCTCGAAACCATCGATCTGTCTGCTAAAGGTAAGTCCGAGCCATTAAAGGCGCACTATTTAAATAGAATCGAATTCGAAGGTCCCAAAGGCAAGATATCCATCGGTCTGGACGACGATCTATTCTAAGAAGTACTGGCTGTCCTGGCAGCCTGGATACGCCGGTTCTGGAGCGGGATTCAGATAATTGCCAGAGCTCGGGCCCCGGATATTAGGCCGTGAAGATATGTCTCAGAGTATTCCCGTAAAAGGGTTCCAGATTATCCATGATCTCGAATCTGTATTCGCATCGATTTCGCAACTGGATCAGAGAGAGCTATTTCAACTCTGCGGTTCTCTGTACAGTTTCCCTCTGGACCGAAGCGTTTTTCTGGATGATGTCCATTCCCTGGTTTCGCCGGAAGGAATGTATGGCTTGAACCGCAAAGCGGATGCATTCTTGCAGATTCGAAAAGTGCAGAGCCATTCTGCAATGATAGCCATGATTTTTGTTAAGCCAACTCTGCGAAACGCCGGACTGGGGCGCAGTCTTATAGAGAATTCCCTGGACTTTCTGCGCTCCCGGGAAATCCACACTGTACGCTTGAATGTATTTGCAGACAATCCGGCCAGACATCTTTACCTTTCCATGGGCTTTGAGATCTCAGGAAGAAAAGAGAAAGAAGGGCCGGAAGGTAATCCAATCCAGAAATGGTTTATGGAAAAGAGTCTGCGCTGAATTACGAATTTCGATTGATGGGACCTGCAGTAGGCTTGAAATCAGGCATGGCTGATACTCATAGCAAAACCCTGGGTTATCTTCTCTGGATCTTTGGATTCACGGGAGCCCATCGATTCTATTACGGAAAACCGGTTACCGGAATTATCTGGCTGTACACCGGAGGTCTATTCTTGATCGGATGGATCATCGACTTCTTCCTTATTCCTTCTATGGATGCCAGCGCTGATCAGAAGTACCAGGATGGAAAATATAGCTATGGTACTGCCTGGTTGCTACTGACGTTTCTGGGACTATTCGGAATCCATCGCTTCTACATGGGCAAAGTGCTTACCGGAATCATCTATCTACTGACCGGAGGTCTATTTACCATCGGCTATGCTTACGATTACTGTACTTTGAATGGACAGTTGGCCGAGTTAAATCGAGAGGGCTGAATCCCGGCGGCTTACATTATTTCTGGATAGGGCCTGAAAGTGGGGTGCGCGAAGAGCGAATCAGGCCTCTACCAGATCCAGATAGGCAGGGCGCTTGAGTCCGTTCAAAAAGAAGCCGTTATGGCCGCCATGCCTGGTCATGATCAAATTGATGTTTGGATTTATTTCCAGCCGCTGCACCTCGTCCGGTGCAATAATAGGATCATCCTGAGCAGATAGAATTGTAAGAGGAACATTGATTTTCCTGGCATGTTCCGGTTTAATGGTATAGCTCTGAAAATAGTGGGAGGCATCCCGGTAATGGGAATAGATGCGGGCCACCCGATCTGTAAGAGTCATCACATCTACTGCATCCGAGAGCTTGCCAAAGTTATAGGTATCCGGAAAGTGCTTCTCTTTAATCTTTAGAGATTCGAACCATTTTCGCAGAAAGTAATGCGAAAGCACAGGATGACTGTCCAGCAGTCTGGTAGTCTTTTCCGGGTCCACGGCTGGAGAAATGGCATAGATATGGGCCAGTCCAGAAATCTTCTTTTTCGCAATGCTGTGGCTTCCTGCGATTCGGATGGCAAAGTTGCCACCCATGGAAAAGCCGGCTACAATGGTCCTGGCTGGCTCTCTGGAAGCGAATTCATTCTGCCAGAAATCCACCGCCTGGCAAATAGAATCGTACACCTCATGGATGAGTGAGCCATTGAAAAGGCCTTCATTCAAATGATGCGTTGGTCCATGATCCCTGAGGTTCATACGCAATACATCCCAGCCCTTGCCGTACAGTTCCCGGCCCAGACGAAGAACATAGGCCGAACTGCTACTGCCTTCCCAACCATGAAGTAAGATTGCCAGTCTGCGCTCGGAAGAAATATCTTTAGGCTGCAGATCATACAGTCCATAGAGTCTTACCTTTCGGTCTTCCTGGGGACAGAAGGCCTGGAAAAGAAAGCCCATAGGATTTTCTGAGATGAGACCGGTTTTACCCCGGGATGCCAGGGTAGATTGAATCATTGGATGCTTGATCCAGATTTTTGGAGTTTGGTCCAGGTTCATAGAGCTCAAATGACAGATCCTCAGTTTGCTATATTCTTGCAAGTTTAAGTGTGCTTTCTGCACTGGCCCTGTGCGAGCGCTTTGCTTTCTTTTGCTGCTGTCCTGTTCTGGAGGGGCAGTATCGGCCGGTGAACCTCTTATTCCTGTTTTGCAGGGGAATCCGGCCCGCATAGCCTTCCTGGATTCCGAGGGGGCAGTGGCCCTTGAAACGGACTATTCCGAAGCCGAATTCTTTCAGGACGGTATGGCCCGGGTTTGCCATAAGAAGTGTGGATACATAGATGCCACCGGGCAGCAACGATTTGGCTTTGATCTGGAATGGATCGGGTATCGCTCCGAAGGCAAGATCCCCTTTTGCGAGGCCCGGGGCTGCGGCTTTCTTGGTCTGAACGGTGAAGTGCTTATTCCGGCTCGATTCGAACAGGTGCAGTCCTTTTCCGAGGGTCTGGCCGGAGCACGTCAGAAGGGACTCTGGGGCTTTATAGACTCCAATGGAAAATGGAAAGTATCCCCGCGCTATGGAAGCGTGGATCCTTTCTCAGAAAATCGTGCCTCTGTGCAGGACCCTGCGCCTCCGCATCTGTTTGGATTAATCAACAAAAGCGGGGAAGTGATCCTAAAATTCAAGCATCAGAGAATCTATTCGTTCTCCGGCGGCCGAGCCAGGTTCTTTCACTGGGACCGATATGGTTTTCTAAATTCCAGTGGAATCATGGAGCTTCCTGCTTCTCTGGAATGGGCTCAGGATCCAGTATCGGGTCTGGCCTACTTTATTCATGAGAGTACTCAGGGATACCGGGTTGGTTCACAGATAATGCTTTCCATAAGCTGTCCAGGCGGAAGCGATTTCGCATCCCAGGATCCGGTAGTGGCCAGGGTTCGGGATTGCGAGAGCGGTCTTTTTCATTACATCGATGGAAAAGGAAATACCTGGAAGAAGGGATTTATTGAAGCCAGCGATTTCAGATTCGGCTTTGCCCTGGCAAGGAAAGACTCTCAGGATCATTTTCTGCTGATCAATGCCTCCGGTGAGGAGATGCCACTGGATAACGGAATCCGTCCGGCGTGGTAAGTTTGGAAAGTGAAAGTTAGTCCGGAGACGAGTATCGAAGCAAAATAGTGGACAATTCAATGTCTGCGAATCAACCTTGAATTGCGAGTATCATCTTTTCAATCCTCCACCTCCAGGCTGTAATCCTGCATCTTCTTTGCTTTAAAGCGAAAGGTAGCATAGACTTTTTTTCCCGATAGAACATAGGGAAGCCAGAAACGGTCATCCTCCCACATATGATTCAGAGGCAACTGATGAATATTGTACCATTCAGGATTCATTTCTTCGGTTTCGACGGGCTTTCCTGAAAATCTGGTTGTAGTAAATAGAAATCCTTCGATTCGTCTGGGATCATCATCGAAATGGAAGTAAAGCTTTCCGGCAGCTTTAAGATCTCGGGCATCCATACCGCATTCTTCTTTGATTTCGCGAATGGCGGCCTCTTTCACGGTTTCCCCCGGTTCAATCTTTCCGCCAAATCCATTCCAGTAGCCAGCTCCAAAGCCTTTCTTTTTTAATCCCAGTAGCACTCGCTTTCCATCTAGAATAAAGCTGAGGGTTGCCCTGGTTACGGGAAAGTCTGGCAGTGCGATGGCCTTTTGATATTTTCTATCCTTTCCAGAATCCTCAAAAAGTTGGGCGGAATCGTTCTGAAACTGCTGCGCGGAAAGGGCGCATAGATAGGCATCCAGATAATCCATCCAGTAATTTCGCTTTCGCCTTTCCTGGAGCAAAGCCAGGGGTAACGATCCTTCCAGTCCAAAGAGCCGATCCGCAACAGCGGATGGATAGGTTTCCAGTATTGTGGATTCAGGAAAGGCCCTGGCGAATTCCCTGTGAATGCTTGCGCTCATTTCCATCCAGTGATCACTGTCAGGTTTTTCCCGGGGCGTATACAGGATGCGATATCCCAGACTGGCCAGGCTTGCTTCGCTACTGCGAATGTCCTCACCGGTGCGAAAGGATCTGGCCGGGCCATCTATTGCAATGCAGTGCAATCTACTGCTTCTATGATTGAGATGGGTCTTTAGTAGGTCGAGCAGGTCGGATGCTGCTCTAGCATGGGCCATAAATTCCACACCCTGGTCTTGAAGCACACAAAGATGAAATCCCTTGCGAGCACCTCCTACATCAATTCCACAGACCAGACCATCTCCCATGATGCCAGTTCGTGCTAACCTTCGCTGAAAAAAACCACTTTCCTGCCTGATTCCCGATTACACCCTGGGGAATGCACACCGTATTTGTATACGGAACTCTGAAAAGAGGGTTTCGACTGCATGATCATATGGAAGGAGCTCGATTTCTGGCAGAGGGCGTCCTGCACGGCCATCGCATGCACAAAATTACCTGGTATCCGGCCATATGTGCGGATCCTGAATACAGGGTGCACGGCGAGCTATTTGAAGTGGACGATGCAATCCTGGAGGTGCTGGATGAAGTAGAGGACAGAGGTATTCTTTACGAAAGACACCTGAAGACCGTAGATGTGCTTTCGTCAAATCGTTCC
>JBHIXQ010000124.1:0-6815 GCA_041984705.1 Leptonemataceae bacterium
TTCTCTTACAGATCTAAGAAGATATGTCAGAATATCTCTGGCATTCTCTTCATAGATCCTCTCAAACCTTTCTGGAGGATTTACGCTCATGAAACTCTTGGATAAGCCGGTACGATTGAACTAAACCGGACCCCTGACCTATATGTTGTCGGGGAAGCTGCTCAGGAGTTCAATCATTTTAATTCTCCTGCTTCTTGCCTCCGGCACTGTCTGGTCCGTTCCCGGAGCATGATTGTTTGGCACATTCCAGGGTAGCGGACCTGATGCATCTGCCATTCCGGCTCTGGCATTGTCTGCGGGTTCTCCGTCCAATGGAATTATCGGACCAACCGGAACCGCACAGTCCTCGTTGATCCTGGAAGGTGCTCCCAGACCGGCTTCGATGCAGTGGAAAATAAGTAGAGTCCAGCTCATGGCCGGTACGCGATTCCGTCCAGGTCCCACCACAGGCTTCTACATTAATCCAGAGGGGCGATCCCACCTGACAGGTCTCCAGGATCGTAGCCGAGTTCATCTGGCTTTCCTGGGATTCGCGCTGCCCGATGATTCTAAAAGTCACCTGGGCATTGGCGCTATTGAATCTGTATCTGGCCCGGGCCTGCTCTATTATTCCCGGAAAGCTTCCCTGTTCTTTCATCCTGGTAGCTCCGGGGGATTTGCCAGCATCCATCGAAGATGGAGTGATCCAGGTCTCCAGCAGCAACTCTATGGCAATCTGTACAGGGATGATTCTGGCACCGGAGGTTATGGTTCCTACAGACTGGCCGGCAGGGGGACATTTCCGTGGAAAGCCATACTCAAGGCCGGACGACTTCCTTCCAGGGATCTGAATCCGCAGTCCGAAAAGCCCTTTCCGGATCGAAAGGGGCGCTCCGGTTTTGGATCTGTTGAATTCTTTCAAACCTGGATGGAGCTATCGGCTGCGGGACAAGATCGAGGTATGGATCAATATCGATTCATTCAGTATAGACTTCTGGGACCGAATCTAAATGGCATCCGGCTATTGATTCAGGGTGAAACCTTGCGGACATTTCGCTATAAAAGCGACAGGCCTTTCCATTATTACAGAAGCGCTGGACTAGGCATTCGAATCGGCCAGAGACCTCTGGACCTGGAGGAGGATTTCTCTCTGGATCCCAGATTCTGGATGCAGATTGTGGCCAGTGCCAGCCAGGAAAGGGCCCGCGCGGCGATAGACTTTTCCTACAAGAAAGGGGACTTCTATATTCAGGCCGGATACCATATTTCGCAATGGCCTGTATCTGCCAGACATCATGATGCCATTCGAAGGCCGGCCGTTCGTTTTCACCGTGGTTTAAAGCAGCAATTCAGATTCGAGATGGGTTCCAGAAATGTCTATGCAAGCTATATCTATTCGGAGCGCCTCTCTCCGGGGGAAGAAACGCTGGATAGCCATTTCCTGAGACTGGAAGCAAGCTGGTGTCTCCAGGAGTGTAGTAGCGCCGGTCCTCAAACCCAGAACGATGCTCTTACCGAAAGCGATCTAAACCCGGAATTCCTGGATCAAATGCAGAATAAAAGTCACCAGGCCAGATACAATATAGATTACCATAATGGCAAAAAGTCCGGCCGCAGAGAAATCTCCTCCGTAGCGAACTCCCAGAAAAATCAAAACACCAATCAGAAATAGCGCCACCAGACCCAGGCGAATGGGCGAGAATCGCTTCACCATGGTTACCTGAACTTTGGAATATTTCAAAGTAGATACCATCAAATAGGCAGAGGCTACGTAGATGCCAATCAGAATGGGCGCCGGTATGAGCAACGTTTCCTGGAATGCAAGAGGCATTAAAGCTATGATTAATCCGGCTACAGGAGAAGGCAGACCTACAAAATGGTCGTCGTCGTGATCTACGTTGAAGCGAGCCAGGCGAAATGCAGCGCAGGCTGGATAAATCGCCGCCAGAATCATTCCTGCAGGCAAAGAAATCCTGTCTGTAAGGGGCATCATCAAATCGTTAAGAGAAAGAGAATACATCAATGCAGCCGGAGCGATGCCAAAGGTTGTAAGATCAGCAAGACTGTCCAGCTGGGCGCCTACATCGGATCGTGCGTTCAGCAATCGAGCCGCAAAGCCATCCAGTCCATCACAGAGTACAGCCAGAATGATCAGACCACCTGCCACTCGAAGTAGATCCGGATTACCAACGTTCTGAAGAGAAACTATGATGCTAAAAAAACCCAGCCAGAGGTTGCCCAGGGTGAACAGGTTGGGAACCCACCCCAGTCGGTTTGTAAGAAAACCCATAGTGAGGGAGAAATAACCGGATTGTCCTGCGGTAAACCAATTTTTGTAGAGTGGAAGGATTGATGCTCTCGTTCCAGAATTTAAGCCCGGTACAGAAAATCGCAGTGGAGTTCAAGTAGGTCCTGGTATCCTCAACCCGCCCATTGTTTGCGCCTTATGCATGGGCCAGCGATGCCTTTCAGGCCGAAGTGTCCTGCTCCGGGAACTTCCAGTGGATTACTGACGCCGGCTGGACACCGGAAAATCCAGCTCACTTCGCACTCCGGATTGCCAGAGCCGAAAGCCCAGGGCACCCACCATGGCCGCATTATCGGTGCATAGTTTACGATCCACTGGATAGTACAATTTCAGATCTTGCTCCCGGGCCACTTCATCCAGAACAGTGCGTAGCGAGCCGCTGGCCAGAACTCCACCGGAAGCCACCACCGTATTCAGGCCTGTTATTCTTACAGCGCGAATGAGCATTCGCTTCACCAGTTCAAAAGAAGTGCGTTGAAAATCGAAGCATATGCGACCGAGCTTTTCCTGGGCGGCGGACTGTAACACAGCTGTCTTGAGGCCGGAAGAGGAAACTGCAATCTTGCTCGCAGGTAGATCCTTGAGCAGCCGTGGGAACATAGATGGATGTTCCATCGCATCTGGATGGGCAGCGAAATATTCCAGGGCTTTTTTCTCTACGTATGGGCCGCCGGGGTAAGGCAATCCCAGCACCGAGGCTGCCTTATCGAAAGCCTCGCCCAGGGCATCATCCATGGTTGTGCCCAGCATTTCCATATCCCCCGGTCCATGAATACGAAATATGGCCGAGTTTCCGCCTGATAGCAGAAGTCCCAGGAATGGATACTCCGGTTTCCTGCCCTCCAGAAACACTGCATACATATGGGCTTCTATATGGTCGACTGTAACCAGATCAATGCCATGGACCAGATTCAAACAACGGGCCAGCTGACCCCCAATCATCAGTGAACCTGTAAGTCCCGGCCTGGAGGTAACGGCACAGTAGTCCAGATCATCCGGCGCAATGCCTGCTGTGGCCAGAGCCTCTTCATACACTGGATTGATTTTCAGTAGATGGGATCGACTGGCAATCTCGGGAACTACGCCATGAAAAGGAGCATGCTCCTGGATCTGGGAATAGATTTCATTGGCCAGGATTGTATTGCCGTTTTCGATGATGGCTACCGAAGTTTCATCGCAGGAAGTCTCAATGCCCATCCCGAGAATTCTTTTTTCAGACATCATCTAAGTGTTCCGCTCTGCCATGTCCCTTTGCATTTACTGATGACTTACGCTGTCCGCGCACACCCCATTCGCAGCAACAACCCAGTCCAACTCAGAGGATCTCTCTTTTCAGGCTCGCGCCATTCGACCCAATTGACGGTATCTCTGTCTCTTCGGTCTCGCGCAAATGCCATTAGACTATCTCGATTCAATCCAGTTCATTGCACGATCCAGCTGATAGTCCAGGTCCCTTTCCGGAAATGGAGATGCTGGATACTGGGATCTCAGCAATGTCAATGCAGCCTTTTCGCTTAATGGGAAGCCTTTCTTCTTAACCAGTTCCCGAAATCGCTGAACCGCTGCTGCATCAAAGCTGCGATTGGCTTTTACGAATTGCTCCAGGGTTCCGCTACTTCGAATCTTGTGTGCATGATAGCGATCCTCCATTGTAGGATCCCAGCTTGCTACTTTAATGTCCGGTGTCAGGCCTACGCCATGGATGGAGCGATTGGCCGGAGTGTAATATTTCTGGGTCGTGATCAGTGCTGCCGTGTCTCCGGGAAGTGGGCGAAAGATATTCTGCACAGAGCCCTTACCAAAGCTGGTTTCTCCCAGGAGCACTGCTCGCTTATGATCCTGCAAAGCTCCAGCCAGGATTTCAGATGCGCTGGCACTCCCTTCGTTGATCAGCACCACCACAGGAATATTTGCCGAAAGCTTCGTGTCCAGATTCCTGGACATAAATACATGATCCTCTTCCTTATTTCTTCCGGATGCCTTTACTACGATTTGATCCGGCGGCAGAAACAGACTGGCCAGAGTGACTGCCATTTGCAGGTGGCCACCGCTATTGTTTCGCAGATCCAGTACGACGCCTTTTACTTTCTTTTCATCGAAGGTATCGATCCATTTGCGAAAGGTCTCAACCGTTCCGGTATCTTCTCCAAAGAATTGCGATAATCGAATGTATCCAATGTTCCCTGGAAGGATTTTGCCTCTGCAGTAATCTACTTCTACAATCTGGCGCGTAATGGAAAAGTCCAGAGGCTCCAGCATATCTTCCCGAACTACCTTCAGTCTAACGACACTGCCTGTTTCGCCGGTCATAATGCGAAGAATCTCTGCAAACTCCTTTTTCTCGGTGCTTACTCCATCGATTTCAATAATGCGATCCCCGGGCTGAATGCCGGCTTTCGCTGCAGGAGAACCGTCGATGGGTGCGATGACACAGGGAACATTCTGACACATGGTTACTTCCACGCCTATCCCCACCAGGGCCCCGCCTTCGGATCGTGAAAAATCGGAATTCTCTTCGGGATCCAGAAACCGGGTGTAAGGATCTCCGGTGGCTGCAAGCATTCCGCGAATAGCTCCCAGAAGCAGAGTTTCTTCGTCCACTTCCTCTACAAAGTTTTTCTGAACACTCTGTAGCAGTATCTCCAGAGTCATACGATAACGATCATCCAGACCTGGCTTTTCCGAATAAAGAGGCTGAAACAGATAGCCCGAGAGTAGGAGTAAAACCGCGGCCATCCAGAATCGCCTCTCATGCTTTGAACAAAGCGAGGAAAGCCTGCCCGAGATCCGAAAAAGAAACTTTTTAAGCATTGATATCTCCATTAATACCCCCCCTGGCTAGTTGCGCTTCAACTCGGGCTCCAGCACCTTGTAAAATTCCGGATCCGATTCTTTCAGCTTTTCAATGACCAGGTCGCACTGTACATTGTTTCGCTTGCATGCCATCTGAAACAGGCGCCCATCCGAAAGTCCCTTTAGTTCTGGCTGTATCTGGGACTGAAATCTCAGATGCAGGAATTCATCTTTCACTCGAGTTACATCGGTAGCATTCGGTTCTGCATTGCAGCCCACCAGCCAGGGTAGCATTGCCAGAGCAATTACCGCCATCCATGAAAAGGGGCGGCGGCTGACAACGGACCGGGGATCTACTTTCATAAAGGATTGCATAGACACAATTTATAGAAGCGCATTCACCTGGCCATCGGTTTCCCGCCCGGATTGGCCGGATGGCCTCTGGCTATTACCTGCGCCAGATTGAGAGGAAGAGCCATTGTCCCCGAAAAGGGCAGCAGGTATTTCAGAAACACTTTTTAGCCTCTTCCAGCCAAGAGCCGGATTGGCCTGCTCGATTTCCTCTGTGGCGGACCCCGAAGAAATCACCAGTTTTTCGAATCCCAGGCTGGCCATCTCCTTCAGTCGAATGTTTTCTCGGGAAGCCGGACGCAGGTCCCCGCTCAGACCTACCTCACCCAGCACACCGGTATGGCTGCTCACAGGCTGCTCATTGAAAGAGGAAAGTATGGCCACACAGAGGGCCAGATCCAGGCCCGGTTCATCTGCGCGAAAGCCGCCTGCGATGTTGGCAAAAATATCGTAGTCAGAAAGTCGCAGTTTCAGATGCTTTTCCAGAACTGCACTAAGGAGTAACAGTCGGCCGGTATCCAGACCTTCTGCAACACGTCTGGCCGGTCCGTAAGAACTGCGAGTCACCAGAGCCTGCACCTCCACAACAATGGGACGACTTCCTTCAAGAATTACCGCGTGCACACAGCCTGCAGGAGAGTCCTCGCTGCGTGTGCTACTCAATCTTCTGGCAGGGAGCATTCCATCGGTACGCATTTCGAGAATGGCTGCTTCGCCTACAGGACCAAATCGATTTTTTGTGGACTTCAATATTCGATAATGATTGTTCCGATCGCTTTCAAAGTAAAGCACCGTATCCATCATATGTTCCAGCAGGCGAGGTCCGCCGATGGACCCTTCCTTTGTAATATGACCGGTAAGAAGCACCGGCACCTTGCTTCCCTTCGCAGCTTCCAGCAGTGCAAAGGCTGCATCTCTAAGTTGACCTGGACTTCCTGGAAGGTTGCCTTCTCTCGAAGATATGGTCTGCACGGAATCAATAACCAGAAGATCCGGCTTTTCTCTGGACATGCGATTGCAGATCGCATCCAGCTCGATCTCTCTTGAAATCTTTATACGGCTGCCGTCAATTTTCATGCGATCGCTTCGCATGCGAATCTGCCCCGGGCTTTCCTCTCCCGAAAAGTAATAGATACGGCCTGTGAATCTACGGGAGATCTCCAGAATCAAAGTAGACTTCCCTACTCCTGGCTCGCCCGCCAGAAGAATAAGCTGGCCAGGAACCAGACCGCCTCCCAGAACCAGATCCAGATCATCCAGCCCGGTGGACTTTCGCGCGGATTCTTCCGGATCAATCTCGGCAAGAAATGGCAACTCATCCATGGGCCCGGAAGGCTTGCCTTTTTTTCCGGATACCACCGGTGCAGAATGGTCCTCGTCGATG
>JBHIXQ010000125.1:0-6780 GCA_041984705.1 Leptonemataceae bacterium
GATAAACTGGAGTTAAACATAGACTATGAGAAACCGAAACAGCTGGATGGCAGTACGGATCGAGCAGCAATACGAAATCCATCCGCCGATTCCATCACCATATTCTTTGGGATGAACGATGAATCCGGGGATGGAGGGTACTCTGTAACTTTTCACCCGGCGAATTGAGTCGAATTCAGGTGACTTGATTCGCTTTGAGGCGACTCGAAGCGAATCGAGTATATCGCCTGACCATGCCCATGCCGGCGCTTTCATCTTTAGATCTTGAAGCGCCGTGCCGTCGGGCAACTCATACGACTTACCAGGACAGCTTACCTTCTTTGTCAAAACCAAAGGCCGTGCTTGCCAGGTCAGATCCTGGAAACTCCAGATCCGAATTCCCTTTTACTCTATAGCTGGATCCTCCGGACTGAAACAGGGAAAGAAAAGCCCGACCGGCACCCATCAGTGGAATTCTGGAATCCACTCGAACAACAGAGGCATCCCCATCCTTTTTCGTTTGCACCGATTCACCGGACAGAAAGGAATTGCCGCTTAACTCCAGGGAATAGTTCAAACCCTGAACCAGAAAATCCGCCGCCGCCTGATTCTTGATTTTTAGATCGAAGGCCGCAGCAAGGGCCGAATCTGCGCCGGAAAGAAAATCCGGTCCGCTGAAATCGAAGTTTTCGATAGATACATCAGGAAAGAATGCCGGAACTTTCTGCTCCATACTCAGAGGCACGCTCACTTTCGATGGCAGCGAAGCCATCTTAACATCAAAGTCTGCAGATCCCCTGAGACCCATGGTATATTGCTCCACCGTGGAAAGATTCTGAAAAAGAGCCTTTAACTTCTTGAATTCCAGGTTTAGCCGAATGGGAAAATGAGCTACCGAATTCGCTTTAACGGCTATTGGATCCGTATTCACTTTTGTTAGATGATTCTGATTAATGTTTAAATCCAGATTCAGGCTGCTTGCAGGAAGACCCACCGGATAGGGATTCTTTAGTTCTGCATCCAGCTTCACAGTCATGCCTTCAAGAGATATATCTTCAATGGAAAAACCGGCGATGCGAAACTGAGGACCGTTGGGATCGAAAAGTGCCTGGAGCAAAGAGCAGCTACCTCCTGCAAACCAGACACATAGTAAAACCAGGACAGTAACAAGCCAGCGCCGAATCCCTGAAAGTCTGGCTCTTTCATTGGACCCAGCTCTGGACAGATTTTGATCTCTAAAACCCTTCATTGTTGATACTCCTGAACCACTGATATGGGATAAAACGACTCCGAAGCTTTCGCTTAATGTATGGTGTATCCGCCGTCGATTACCATGGACTGCCCGGTCATATATCCGGAAAGATCGCTGGCCAGAAATAGGGCTGCTCCAGCAAGATCTTCTGGCTTTCCCATTCTTTTCATGGGTATTTGCGCATTCATTTGTTCCATGAGATTGTCTTTCGCTTTGATGCCTGCAGTCATATCTGTATCTATAAAACCGGGACAGATTGCATTTACACGAAAGTTTGCACTGGCCCATTCAAGAGCCAGAGCTCGGGTCAATTGGAGAACTGCCCCCTTGGTGCCGCAGTACACCGAGGCCAGCATTGTAGCCACCATTCCCAGAACAGAAGCAACATTGATGATGTTTCCTCCCTGTTTCTTCTGGGCTTTGTAATAGGCCTGGCAGAGAAAGAAAAGTGCGCGAAAATTGGTGTCCACAATATGATTTAACTCTTCCTCTTTAAAACCGGAAGCCGGGGTATTGCTGGAAACGCCGGCATTGTTGACCAGGCAATCCAGGCGGCCATGTTCCTTTACAATTTCCTGAATGAGCTCCTTTCCGGCCTCAAATTCCTTCACATTTAAAACCCGGGCATGAACGCCACCATCCTGCATCCACTCTATGGACTCCGGCCTGGTGCCGGTTCCATATACGGTGGCGCCAGCATCCCGAAATGCCTCTGCAATGGACCGGCCAATGCCTCGGCTCGCACCGGTTACTAGAACAGTTTTTCCTTTCAATCCAAATGATACTTCTGACATCCAGTCCTGTTTGAACCCTGCTCAAGGATTGGCAAATGATTTCCCGGCACACACCCCGAGAATCCTTTCGAACCGGAGTTTTCCTTGATCCAAATCAAGGAAAACCGTGGCTCTGGATAATACTATGAAAGAATCCAGGGAAAATGCTTAGACCATAGAATGGCCTGCCTGCACGAGGAGAGAAATGACCGCCCCATCTAAATCTGCCATCGAACCGTACCGGATCCTGTTTCCCATTGCCTGGCTGGGTGCAATTCTGAGCGTAGGATTGTGGATGGTGGTCAGCCTGTCCCATAAGCTGAGCTGGGGTATCTCGGCCTATCCTGCCTCTTTGCACGCGTACGGAGTCTATGCCACATTTATTTATCCTGCGGTGGCCGGCTTCTTGCTCACAGCCATCCCCCGATTTTCAGGAACGCCCCTGCCATCCCTGTACCTGGTAGGTACGGTAGCCGGATTCTCCCTTGCATCTATTACAGCCTTCGTATCCGGACAGACCATACTGGTATGTCTGTTTGGAGCGCTGGCCCTGGGCATGACTCTGTACTTCGTCCGATCCAGGATGCTACAATCTAACACTGTATTGCCGACTTATTTGAAAGCATTCCTGCCGGCAGGCCTGGGCGCCGCTCTTCTGGGCTGGATCCTGATCCTGGTAGGACTCACCCTTCGGGATTTTGTACCGGGTATTGCCTATGAGTCCTTTTTGTTTTCGGGCAGAACACTACTTTTCTACTGTAGCATATCTCTAATTGTGCTGGGCGCAGGCTCTCGCATTGCTGTAACCATTCAGGCCAGCGATCATGAAGATCGTCATGCATGGAGGCGATTTCTCGAGGAGAACCGCACCGAACCCTATCTGGTTACAGGCCTAATTCTGGCCGGAACTCTACTGGAAATTGTTGGTTATTCCCTGGATGAAGATCGATCCGGAACCCTGGTGCGGGCCGGGGCCCTGCTGGAATTCGCTGCCATGTTTTACTGGTTGGTTTTGAGGTTTCGCATCTACAGAAATTCCTTTCGCCGGGCCATTTCAACAGGACTGTGGCTGGCCTTCTGGATGCTTCTGGCCGGTCTGGCCTCCCGCGTCCTGACCGGAGCGGCCTCGGTGCACTGGGGTCATCTATTCCTGGTTGGCGGATTGGCTTTGTTGATTTTCTCCGTAATGACCAGAGTGGTGCTTTCGCATGGTAAATGGGACCTGGAACTGGAGAATCGCAGCGTGCTTGTTTGGATTCCTGTAATTCTTCTGTCGCTGGCAGCCGCGACACGGGCTTCTGCACATCTGATGCCGGCCAGCTATGTGAACCATCTGGGTTATGCATCCTTTCTGTTCTGCCTGGCCATACTGATCTGGTTGTTTCGCTTCTTCCTGCTTACGATTCAGAAAAACTAGGGAACCGGAGGCCTTATTGAACCGTTAGAATCCATTAGTCATTATCCAGTAGCCAGTAGCTGCTTTCGACCACAGGAACTCTGTCGCGGCTCAATGTACTAAGCCACTATTTCTCTCGCCCATACTATCCTTGAAGTATCTGCTTATAATCCAGAGTATCGGGTAAGACAGGATCTTGCTGAACGTCCAGTCCTGACCCGGATTCCGATTCCAATGCGGCTCCCAGCGAAAGTTGACCCAGCACGGGCACCCCGGAGAATTCTGCGATGGTCTTTTGATTATCTGGATTCTCCGGGCCAAAGAATACCAGCCCCGTTAAATCCAGGTTCCGTTGGCGAATCGCTTCGATCGATAGCAACGAATGATTGATGGTTCCCAGACCGGTGCGACATACCAGAATCAGCGATAGGGGTTTTTCTGCCAGCCAGTCCGGCCATAAAGAGGATCGATTCAGGGGAACCATCAGTCCGCCGGCACCTTCAATAAAGAGAATGCTTTCTTCTTTTCTCCCGGCTGCTGGATCTGCGGGAGTTCTGGCGGATTGAACAGCAGAACCCGAATCGTCAAATCCTGGCCCTGAAGCTGACTGGTCATCCGGACCTGGAGCAATTGTAGATTCCCTGGAGTCGAAACTGTTAACGGAATCAACTACCTTCTGAAAAGCGCTATCCAGGTCTTCCAGCAGGATTTGCTTTCCATCCAGTTCTGCAGCTCTGTGCGGAGACAGTGGCTGACTGAAAGTGAGGCCGGGATGAAAGAAATTAGCGTCCCTTCCGCTAAGTGTGCGAACCACCTCTGAATCGCGATCGGCTCCTGTCTGCACCGGCTTCCAGTAATGGGCCCACCTATACTGTTTCATTAGCGCGGCCGAGGTAATGGTTTTTCCCGCATCTGTGTCGGTGGCAGTAATAAAATAGATCTTCATAAAAGGGACGATTGTCTACGACTGTGCGAATCCAGCCATCAATCCATGGAACTATGCTGCGAAAGACTGTCCAGTACTCCCAATAAAGCACTTTCTGGAAAAGAAGTGCCTCTCAGAAGTACTGGCAGGAGTTTTCCTTCATGGGAAGCGAAAGCCAGGGATGGCACCACATCCAGTCCAAATATTTCAGACGCCTTCGCATATTCCGTATCCTCCGTGACATCCATAGATACCAGCAGAAAGCCATTCAGTTTTTCCCGGATATCCTGCCTTTCCAGCCTTTGTTTGAGCTCCTCACAATTCGTGCACCAGTCTGCATGGAAGTAATACAATACCGGCCTTTCTTGCTCTACTGACTGCTCTATACTGTTTGCATATACAGCTTCCAGGTCCTTTTCAGACAGCAACTGGAAACGGATGTCCGAGTACTGGACAGGTTGGGCCATCCATGAGAATATCAAAAGCATTGCGAACGCAACAGCGATACCGGGCCATTTTCTGGACGGATTTCTCTCCAGGACAGCCCATAGTAGCAATAGTAACGCTACTGGACCCATAAGAAATATCCAGGCACTGGACCACTGAAATCCATAGAGGATTATACTGGGCATACTACCAAAAAGCACTTGAAGGGTGTTCAAAACCAGTCGAAATCTTAAGTATCTCCCAGCGAGCCTTCTCATGCATTCCCAATACGAAAGAAAAAATCCCGAATCCGCCCACTTCCAATCTTCCCCGTCCGCAAGATCCATGCGAAGCAAGATGCTCCGTTTTATTCTCCCTCTGGCATTGTTGGCTTTGCTGGGCCCCTGGCATCAAAGTGGTTGGGAAGCCCGTCAGAAGGATCCAAGAACCTGGGTGAAGACCTCCTCGGAGACTCAGGTACTGGTTCCCCCACAGTTCAAACCCGAGGCAGCGCAGAAGAGGATTTATCAGGAAGGCCAGTTCAAGCTTGTGCTATATAGCCGAAAATTCGCCACCGGCGATATGGTTTATGCAGAAGTCCTTCCGGTATTGGGCCCCGGAGAAAAGATAACTGCCGATCTACGCGAAAAGCTTAAACTTAACCAGCTCAAATATAATGGAATCGCGGTGCCCCTGACAGAACGTCCCTGGGGCCTGCGCGGACTGTTTGCCATCTACCCGCATCAAAAAGAGAATGGATGGCTGGGCTGGACCCATCCGCTAAAGGTTCAATCCGCCACCGGCGATGTTACCAGATTCAAATCCATTCGACTCAAGGTTCACATTACAAAATTTCCCGTCTATACATCGGAGTTGAAGCTGGGTAAATATTCCAATCTGCAGACTTACGAAAAGCCTGGGGTTGCTGAAAGAATCAAGCGCGAAAGAGAGCTAAAAAACAGAGCATTCGCCTCCCGAGAGTCCAATCATATCCAGAACAAACTGGCCCATCCGCGAGACCTCCATAAGGTTACGTCTCCATTCTACGTCACCCGGGTTACCTATCAATATGAAATAAAGGATGGAAAAAAGATAAAGCACCCGCCCACACGATATGTGCACAAGGGATTGGATCTTCGCGGATGGGAAGGACATCCGGTTTATGCCATGGCTCCTGGAAAGGTAGTTCTGGCCCAGACACTATTCTTTGAAGGGGGCTTTGTACTCATCGATCATGGAAACGGGATCAAATCTGGATACATGCATTTGAGCAAGATCGACGCGAAAGAAGGAGAGATGGTAGAAGCTGGCGAGCTCATCGCCCGGGCCGGTGCCACAGGTATGGTTACGGCAGCCCATCTACATCTTTCCATCTGGGTGAATGGTTATCCAGTGGACCCGCTCAGTTTGCTGAGTCTGCCGGTTCGCTACTAGTCTCTGGCCAGGTAATGCCTCGCAACAGTTCCAGCGTTCGCGGATGAAAGGGGAATCCCTTTTCAACAGGCTCCCGAATCCAGAGCAAAAAACTGGGCCTGGTCGAACCGTTCACCTGGATGGCTGTAGACGATCCGGAAGACACCATGCCTCCAAAGATAAAAAACCCGGTGCGCAGAGTATCTGCCTGGAAGCGGTCATAATAAGTCCAGAAAGACCCTTCCATGGTCATTGCAAAGTCCGGCGGGAACAGAGATTGCTCTTTCTCTTTTTTTAGATCCTGAACCTGTTCATCCTTTACAGTTCCCAGTAGCAGCTCTGTGCGATTTCGCACATTTTCCCTGTTCATTCCAGGTGGTATCTGATACAGAATCGCTGCAGGAATTCTATCCATCCGGTTTTTTTCGCTGCTCACTGCCAGAACAGGCACTCCAGGTCCATTCGCCTCTTTGAGCTGTTCTGAATCCTGGAGATAAAGGCCGTCCGGTAACTCGATCAGAAGAACGTTATCTTTTCCGGAACGCACCTGAATTTGCCCTTCGCTATTCAGGACCTGGAATCGCTCTTCTGGAGAAAGCGCAGCCTGCCAGATGGA
>JBHIXQ010000126.1:0-2917 GCA_041984705.1 Leptonemataceae bacterium
TAGAATCAAAAGCGATGAAATGTGGCATTTCTATGCTGGAGACCCATTGCTTGTGCATCAGATATTTTCCGATGGTAGCTATGAATGCCATCATCTTGGAAGCGATATTCGAAATCAGGTATTTCAGGCTGTGGTTCCTGCTGGAGCCTGGTTTGCATCGGAGCCGGATCCGGATTTACTAAATCATGGATTCTCTCTCGTTGGCTGTACAGTAAGTCCTGGATTCGATTTTTCTGATTTTGAATTGGCTCGCGAAAGTCAGCTGAGCGAGGAATGTCCTGAGCATCGGGAACTCATATCAAGACTAACGAGGGACAGCCAATGAAAGTGTACGTGGCAGGAAGCACCGGACTTTTAGGTAATCTGCTTCTCTGGGAGCTGGCCCGGCTTCCGGAGGTGGATTCCGTTGTTGCACTGGTAAGGCGAGAGCCGGTAGACTCCGGTGAAGCAGAAAAGGCCGGGGCCGAATCCTCCGGAAATATAGAGAAGATCCACTACCAGATTTTGGATTTCGAACAGGCAGCCAGTTATCCGGATTTCGACGGAGCGGTGTATTGCTGTCTGGGTACCACCATGAAAAAAGCGGGAAGCAGGGAAGCCTTTGAGAAGGTGGATCATGATTATCCTATGGCTCTGGCCCGAAAATGTAAGACTGGCAACCAGCCCTTTCATGTAATCACGGCCCTGGGATCTGATGCCAGTAGCTCGATCTATTATAATCGAGTAAAGGGGAAGCTGGAAAACGATCTACAATCTCTGGGACTGGATTCACTTCATATATATCGCCCCAGTTTACTTCTGGGTAACCGCGAAGAAAGCCGCCCAGGAGAAAGCCTGGGCTCCCTGGCAGCTACTTTGCTGAATCCTTTCCTGCTGGGCCCTGTGCGAAAATATAGAGGAATTCAAGCGGCCGATGTGGCACGTTGTATGGCTCTTCAAAAGGAACCTGGTTTTCATATCCTGGAATCCGATGAGATTGCAGAAATAGCCCGTGCTTCCCGAAACTAAATCAGGGCAGGGAATTCATTCTATCCCATAAAGGATGCCTTGCGGCTACGTTTTCGCATAGTCTGGCAATAAATTCTCTGGCTTGAATCAAGTCTTCCTTTCTGGGTCTACCGCTGGCACGGTTATTCCCGCAGTCCCTGAAATAACTTTCTGCATCCAGAGCAATCCCATGATGAGCCAGGATACCCAGTGCGATGGCGCCCAGTCCTGTAATTTCCCGTAGCATGAATACGGGCCCCAGTCTACGGTATCTGGCGGCGGGGATTAGCAGAGTTTCATTCGGTGGCAGTGTAATTTGTCCGGACATGCGATAATGAAGAAAGGTTTCTCCCTCGTATTCGAATCGGCTTTCGGAATCTTCGCGGGCCGTCAGAGTGATTCCCGGGGAGGGCAGAGGTATCCAGCACAGGGCTATTTCGGATGGGTCTTTATGGCCCATTCTTTTAACCGCACAGAGAGCGATGGAATCTCCCTCCATCACGAAGTTTTTGTTTAGCGAAACCAGTCCGGTGTCCGGTTCCAGGGTAGATTGAAGCGCATCCAGTTTTCCCTTCCAGCCAGATTCATTGGCAGCAAATCCCATTAAGGCCGGTTTCTTCTTCCATTTCTCCAGCTTTTCCGGCCAGAGATTCTTCATCAGATAACCAGGAACATTGTAAAACACCATACCTGGAAAGAGCGGATCCAGAGCACCTGATTGCCTGGCTCTATCGTAAAGATCTCGCAGAAATTCTGTTTCAGAAAGCGAAATATCAGGAACGGGAAATGAGGAACTTGATGGATTAGATGAGTTTTTCAATGGCTCTTCGCCTGGATGCATGAATGGATTTACATCGGCAGATCTGACATTCGTCAAATCTTTTGATTCGGGAAGGACGCTGGATCAATTGCAGTTTTTGCTCGCGGTCAAGGGACTTTACTTTGCTTTCCAGCTTGCTGGCCAGAGACCGAACGGGGATGTCCGTTGTTTCATCAGTCTCCAGAAGCCAGGCGGCGGCCAGTTCCTGTGGTTTTACAGCCTTTAGATATTTGCTTCCGGCTTTCAGTCTGGAATGCTCTTTCCAGCGACGCTCCAGGTCGGTAGTGATTCCAGTATACAGAGTATTGGAAGAAGTGCGAATGATGTAGAGAAAGTATACGGATGAAGTGGAAGCGGGACCGGGAGTTCGTGAGTTCAAGGGAGGGAAAAAAGGCAGGACCGAAGCCCTGCCTTCCAGAAGTCTTAGTTGACTTTATACCAGGTTTGTGTGCGAAAGAAAGGTCCGATGTATCCTCGAACTTTCAGAGCACCGCCTTCAACCCAGATCTTGCAATTGTAAACCTTGCCTTTTGCTGGATCCAGGATCTGTCCTCCTGAGTATTCATTACCCTCTTTCGATAGTCCCCACATGATGGTCATACCAACAATGGGTTTGTCCTTATAAGCTCCAGTACACTTATCGCATTTAGGGTCAGGCTCAGAAGGGTTGATCAGTTTCACAACCTTTCCATAGTATTTCCCCTGATACTCATACACTTGAACATAACTCTTGGCTTTTCCGGTTTCGTCATCGATGGTCTTCCATGTTCCAACGGGCGAAGCCATCACTCCGGTTGTAGCTGCGAAAAAGAAGAGCGCACAAACAACTCTCAGCAAGCTGGATTGTCTCTTTAGCATTTGATCCTCCAAACCATTAGTGCGAAAAGAATCGCCTAAACGCACTATGATTGTAAATGAATTTTTTGGGTCTCTCCTTTTATTTTGACCTGAGAAAGCAGCCTCAGGTTCGTTTCTTTTCCAGCCAGAAATAGGCCCAATATTTCCCTTTTTTTTGATGTATTCATTATTATGCTCTGCACAGTACATCACTGGCATGGAGAGCAGTTTCAGCTACGCATCGGCCTTGCCCGGCTATTACTCCTATATATA
>JBHIXQ010000126.1:2927-6778 GCA_041984705.1 Leptonemataceae bacterium
ACCATAGACATTGAGTACGAAGAAAAGCGGAAGAAAAGCGGCCCGGATCAAGAGTACACCGCAGTGAATGTCCATGGATTCCTTCCATCGGCTGTATCTCCAGACCTGGACAAATCTTTGTAGCGATAGTTCTGTAGCTTCGGAAGTCTTTAAAAGACAATTGCACATGCAGAGGGCTCTTCATTCAATGGGGTCTGCAATGCTGGAGCTAATAAAAAAGCTCGCCGGTTTCTCCGGGTCCTCCAGAAACCAGGAATCCGGTGATTCCGAGGAGTTTACATCCGAACTAAGTAAGCTTCCCGATCGTTACTCGGTAAAGGATCTGGAAGAGGGAAAGGTGCTGTCCTGTCTGGAAGCACCGAACATAAGCGTTCGTATAGTTCGAGGCAAGACGGTCTCTGCTGCTACTGCGCGAAAGGCACCGGAAAGAACCATTTATCTGGATGGGGCTGCTCAGTGCGAACCGTTCATGGATCATGAAAGACAGGTCTATAACCTGGATCATCATGATGGAGTAGAACGTTCCTTTACCCTGGCTACCTGCGAACAGGCTCTGGTGCTTGTGCGAAAGGGCCTGAACCTGTCCGACAAGAAATGGATTATCTGGGCCAATGATCCGGACCTGGACACAGTTCTTGCAATCTGGATTCTTTTAAACCATATGCATCTTCGAAAAGGAGATGCTCCTGTTTACAGAGCCATTGTTCCATTGATTCGAGTGGAAGGAATAATCGACGGCCTGGGTCTGGAGTACCAGGACGTAGCCGGTCTGCCAAAGGCGCAGCACAAGGATGTAATGTCCAAAATCGATTTTCTGCGAGAAGATGAGCGAAGGATTAAATCCAACGGACGCTGGGATGAAATCGACTTTTCTACATACACTCGCAAACTTCTAAATCGCATTGATGAAATGTTCTTTCGTCCGGAGGACTTCAAAGACTTTAAAGGTCTGGAAGAATTGGCCCGTGCAGAACTGGATCAGAACAACAATGTTATCGTGTACCGCTCGGATATGGGTATCTACGAAATGGAGGAGTACCTGAATCGAGTGTATGGTACGCGACCTGCAATTCTGCTCCTTCAAAAAGGAAAAGGCGTCTACACAATTCGCAAATCCGATCTTTTCTTTCCTCTGGAGATGGAACGAGTGTATCGCTTTCTGAACCATGAAGATCCAGAGGTTTCGGGAAGAAACAACGAGAATCGCTGGGGCGGCTCCCAGGAAATTGGCGGCTCCCCGAGAATGAGTGGCACCGGCCTGAAACCTTCTGAGATCGTTCGCATTTGCAAACAGGCCTATAAAAGGCCGCCAGCGGCGGAGCGATTGGGAAGAATGTTTACTGGCAGTCTTTTCCCTTTTCTGGGAGCGCTGGTTGCTTTTCTGGGAGGAGAAATTCTTTCCCTTTTCGGTCCCGAGTATGTACACACAGCCACTGGATTGTTGAAGGAGCTGTTTGCGCCGGTACTCACTGTATTTACCCTTGTTGTAGTTTTTCTGCAATGCAGACATAAACCATTCCTGTATGGCTTTCGTTTGCCAGCTGGCTGGGACTGGCTACTTCTGCTTCCTCTTGTGATTCCCGCTGCCCTGGCCGGAGGAGTCTGGGCTATCCGTGAGCCGTTTCCTGATCTATACCACATGCTGATGCTAGGACTCTTCCTGCCGCTGGCCATGGAAATCCTGTTTCGGGTCAACGTACATGGATGGCTCCAGGAGCATCATGAGATCATGCAGCCGGGAGGCCGATGGTTCCTGTCTCCGCCCATACTGGTCTCGGGCTTTGGTTATGCTGCCATGCTGGCTGTAAGTCCTCTGTCCCTGGTAGCGTTTCTGGAGCAGACTATGGGACTCTGGGCTCCGGTGGTTCAAGGTGTAGGGGCCTTTTTATTTGGTCTGGGCGCCGGAATTATTCGAGAACGGAGCGAGAGCATCTTGCCTTCTCTTGTTTTACAGATAGGTATTTCCGGGGCCATCAACGGCCTTTACGGGGGCTGATTCATCCTCCCCGGGAAGTCTTTCTTCGTTTCTCAAGTCCAAGCACATTGCGAATCCATTCAATAGAAATCAATCGATGTAGAATTTCAGCGATCGCAAAGGAAGAAAGAATCAGGACGGCCAGGACAGGAAGCATCCATTCGGGCAAAAGGATCTGCAGACCACGCAGGATCCAGGTATGCACTATATAGACAAAGAAGGAAAGGCCAGCCAGGTGAGCGATGCGCTGCTTCCAGACTGAATCTGTGTGCTGTGAATCATCGGATGCAGCCGGCCAGAGATAAAAAAGCAAAAAGAAAATGGAGCTATAGATCACCACGCTCATTCGCGTGAAGTGATTGAAATCCCCGGGGTTATCGCTTCTATAAGTCCAGAAAATATACTCCCACAGCACAATGGCAAAGCTCACCAGAGCCAGAAAAAGCAATGCAGCCTTCTTGATTCTTCCGGTGGATTCTGCTTTCTTCAACTCAGTAGATGAACCCTGGCCCATTGCCTTCAGACCTGCCTGGGAAGTAGACGGCAAATCCTTACTAGAACTATCCAGGTTTCGCAGAGCAAAGAAGATTCCCAGAAGGAAAGGAAACTGCCAGTAAAGAAAAAAAGCGGAGAAAATAAAGGGAATGCGAGGGTATCCATCGAACCAGATGTGAGCTGGCGAACTGACGTAGAGCTGCAGAAGAAAAGATACAATCAACAATGGCAGACGAAGTTTCTCCAGTTTGCTGAACACCCAGAGTAAAATCGGAAAAAGGAAGTAGCATTCAAAAATGATGTGGAAGAAATAGAAATGATAGTCCGCACCTGTGCGATACAAATAGGGAACCAGATCCAGAAGCCACTGCTGATTCCAGGGGCCTTTCAATTTACCCTGGATGGCAAGATATAGTACAGACCAGAAAAGAAATGGCAGGCCGATCTTGTAGAGTCGCTCCCTGTAAAAAGAAATGGCTGGAACTTGAATACCACTCAGTCCATTGCCTGACTTTAAACTCTGGCTGCCGTACTTCATGGTCAGTCCAAAGCCGGAGAGAGAAACGAATACCGGCACACTGAACCTTGCCAGCTGGTTCAGGATTACAGCCAGGAAATCCTGGGAAAAGAAATCATGGGAACCCAGGAAGCGATATTCATAAGGCCCGGTGGCATGGATGGCCAGCACCATGGTCATGGAAAGCAGGCGAAGTAAATCTGTTCTAAATCGACTCATCAATACATGGAGTAGCGGCGAGGCTACAGGAGGCTGCGTTGCTGCAAAGAATCAATTTGCAGCAGCTTCGAATATCTTCTCCTTCAGAACTCGGGACCAGCCGGCATGAAGTTGCGAAAGTTTGCATAGGCAAGCACCAGAGTATGTCCCGCCAGGGCCACCGAAAAAGGCAGTGAAATGGCTATCCCTACCACGATCAACAGGATGTAGGTTTGCATCACATTCAAAAGCAGTTCTGGCTGATTGGTGACAATCACCTGGATCAATGCATAGATGTAATAAGCCAGGGCAGGAAGCATTGCAACAAAATAGATCAGTCCTGTAACCACTCCCAGAAGAAGCACAAGGGCCAGAACCTTGGATTTTCGCACGCTGAATGTGCGATAGGCATTTGCCAGGGCCTTTCCGGGGCCTGCATCATCCAGCACAAGAGAAGCCGGCGACAGGCTAAAAGCTATGGCCACAGCGATGCCCGGGACAATGCAAAAGATCAGTCCCACAGTAGAAGTAACAGAGATAATCACAGTGATTATCAGCAGAAACAGTGCCTGCAGCCCCAGACTGGAATTCTCGAGAGTCTTCAGTCCCGAGGCTCGCACGGCTGCTCTCAGGGGAAAGATCATGCTTAGAGAAAGTAGCAGTCCC
>JBHIXQ010000127.1:0-297 GCA_041984705.1 Leptonemataceae bacterium
CCTATTTGAAAACTTTCTTTGGAGAGCTACCCGTACCTTTCAGCATAGAAAAGGATCTGAGCGCTCAGAATTAGATTCAATTCATCTGCCGGCGGCTTCCCTTCCGTGCGGGGCCGCCTGGTAAGATGTTCCTCTGGCCAGGTGGCCGCCGGGCCGCTTGCTGATAGATCCGATTTACCGGCTCCTCAATCGTTCAGGCCATGGCCCTTAGAACCTGTGGCGGCAGCAATGCCTGAAACTCTGCTCCTGATTCATCCAGAACAATTCGCACTGCCCCTGCCTTCTTTATGCGAAAAG
>JBHIXQ010000127.1:331-6756 GCA_041984705.1 Leptonemataceae bacterium
CTGGGCTGGACCATAGCCTTGAATAGAAAGCCTGAATCCTGTGTAGATTGGCCAACAATGAGCAGGTTTCCGAAATCTCCGGCTCATGTCCAAAGAGTAGCAGCACTTCGTCCGAACTGTCAGAGATCTTCGAATAGATCATCGTTTCCAGATAGTCCAGACAGTTTGCCCCCGGTTTCAGACGATCTATAACCTGCGGCTTAGCAGTTTTGCCCCTGGCCCGAGCGAAGATTTCTGCCGTCTGGAGGGCCCGAACGGCAGGAGAAGTGAGAATTCGCGGCACTTCGGCCCGCATTTCCAGGTGCCGGACCAGGCCTTTCATGGCCTGGAGAGTCTTTTCTTCCCCGCTCCCGGTAAGTGGACGATCCAGATCGTTTCCTCTGAACTCTTCCCGGTCCATGGCAATTCCGTGTCGAATGAGATACACGGTTCGCATACTGTAATTTGAATTTGTGCGCTACAGCGTCCATTTTTTTCTGGGAGTATGTGGCAGAAGATCCGGGGCTACCTGGACGAAAAACTGATCCGACCGTTTCGCGAATCCCATGCTCCGGTACAGGAACTGGCACTGGGAAGTGCCGTGGGAATGTTCTGGGCCATGACCCCTCTTGTGGGTATTCAGATGTATCTGGTTACCATGAGCTGGCTGGGTTTTAAATTGCTTCGCTGGAAGATGAACCTGGCTGTGGGGCTTGCCATGGTCTGGATCAGCAATCCCATCACCATGGGACCTCTCTACTATGCATTCTACAAGGCCGGCTACATTACATTTGATTTACTTGGTTTGAATCCCATGGTAATCACATTCGAAAATTTTGAAGGTGTGCTAAAAACTGCCCTGGCCCAAGAAAGCCTTATCGCAAGCCTTAAAACCTGGGGCGAGTTTCTGCTGAATGACCTGGGATGGCCTACAATGGTAGGCGGTCTTCTGATGGCCATTCCCAGTGCCATTGCAAGCTATCCAGTAACCAAACGTCTGGTAAATAAACACAGAAGCAACCTGGCCAGGAAAGAAGGTCTATCTCTGGAAGACTGGGAAGCGAAGCACATCCACAGCTTCCGCGATATACTCAAGATTGAAAATGAAGAACACCAGGTAGAAAAGCACAGCATGGAAGCTGCAAGGCATCCTGAGGAGTATCTGGCCTTTGCCAGGAAAAAGGCCTCCAGGAAAAGTGCACGAAGCAAATCTTCTTCAAAAAAATCCGGCGGAAAAAAAAGCCCGAATAGCAGGAAATCGGGAAGCAGCAAGGACTCCAGGAAAGGCACCGCAAACAGAAATGCCTCCACATCTTCTTCAAAGAGCTCCGGCAGCAAACCTAAATCGAAACGTTCCACCGGAAGACCCGGCCGCAATCCTCGCACGGCATAGCGAATCCAGGATTCCGTAGTTGCTGCGAAAGGTCAGTCCTTTCGCAGCTCCTCCAGCTTCTGAACCAGTGAATAGAATGTCTCGGGCTTCAGGTCTTCCGCTCTGCTGGAAAGATCCAGACCAATCCCTCTGGCGCACTTCTCCCAATCCTGAATTAAGGATTCATCAAGAACACTGTTTTTCCAGGAGTTTCGCATGGTCTTTCTTTTTCCGCTGAAACTACTGCGCAGCACGGACTCCAGAAGATCGGGATCGCAATGTATGGGAACCCTCTCTAGAAGCAGCACAGAAGATTCCACAGAAGGAGGAGGAAGAAAGCACCCCTTCGCAATGGAAGCGCCTTTCCTGGGCTCCATGAGGTTTCGCACAAAGACAGATATGGAGCTGGATTTCCGGGTTTCCAGGATTCTAAGAGCATACTCCTTCTGCACAAGAAAGGCGCAACCCCTGGGTCGCAACTGAATAGCACCCAGCAATAGCTCGGTACTTATGTAATAGGGGAGGTTACCGCAGACAATGCGAATACCGGAGTCCGAATGCTTTGAAGACTCCTCGATATGCGATTTCAGCCAGTCTCTTGCATCGGTTCGTATCAATTTCAGTTTCAGGTTAGCTGGAGTAGAAAACACCCGGGTTTTGTTGCTTTCAGTTCGCCAGTCCACGGAGACAGTGGTGGATTTGTCAGAAGTGAGCCCGCCGGAACTGACAAATGCTGGCATTGTCTCCTCCCACAGGATAGAACAAAGCACAGGATCCAGTTCCAGGCCTTTCCAGCGAAATTGAACTTCTGGAAAGCGGCTGGCAAGATCTCGCAATGCCTCCCATAGATAGAAACTGAGTGCGCCGGTTCCGGGTCCTATTTCCAGAAGCTCTATTGTTTTTGACCCGGGCTCCTCTGCAGAGCCTTCGCCAGAAAGTTGCGCCGAATCAAAATTTCCAGGACTGGATCCGGGTATTTCTGTACCGGGAAACCTTTGCGACGATGGTTTTTTCCGGCTCCCGGTGGTCGGATTTACATCTGAACTTAAAGCTTCGTCCAGGACATCCACCAGAGCTGAAGGAAGCAAAGACAGTACACCCTGTGCGATGAGTCTCACTGCATTGGGATCTATAAGGAAGTTCTGCCCTTTGCTTTTTAGAATGGCTCCACCCCTGCTTTCCAGGGATTGATACAAGCGTGAGGCACTGAAGAATGGATAAGTAGATTTCATTGTTTGCCAGACGGCTTACAGAATCTGGCCAGCCATTTCCCGAACCAGATCTAACTCCAGCTGAATTTGATGAAGCCTTCCTGCAGGGCTGCCCCAGAACGATCCTTCCAGAAATATGGAAAACACAGGAGCAAGAACCAGCAATGAAATGGCCAATCGCACATTTCGTTTACCGGACTTGCGACTTTCGGACACACTGCCCATCAACAGAATCATGGTCAACAAAGACAGAATGAAGGCTAGATTCAACCATGAACGATATTCAAAGAATACTGAGTAATCGGACATTTTCCGGGCCAACCATACGAATCCGTCCAGTGGAAGAGCTATCCAGGGATAAATGGATTCCAGGAAAGGTCCTTCCAGAAAGGGAAGCATTCGAAGCATTAGAATGAGATAAAATGGTGGCAACATAAATGCCACAAAGGGCACCAGAATCATGTTACTGAGATGCGAACTAAAGGGAAATTCCTGAAAGGTGAATATCAACAGAGGAGCTATAAACATAGTGGCTGAAAGGCTTAGAGCCAGCTGAGCCCGGATGGCTCGCATGAATAAGGAGTGGGCGGAGAAAAGGGACTGCTCAATCCTTCGATAGAAAAGCAAGATTCCACTAACGGCTCCGCAGGATAGATACCCGGAAATGGAGAAGAAACCCATGGGATCCCAGAGAATCAGTATAAGGAATGTATTTGTGAGATGGTGCGAAGCGACGATCTTTCTATGAATCAAAGAGCGAAGTGCCAGAAGCAAAATAAATATGAATGCACGGCACAGAGACACAGGAAAATACAAAATCCAGGTATAGAAGGCGCAGGGAAGCAGTGGCAGAAATAGAGCCAGCGGATGCTTCCTGCCCAGTTTCCAGGAAAGTGGCAAATACAGTACACCGTAGAAAATACCCAGGTGCAGACCACTGGCTGCAAACAAATGCATCACCCCCAGCCGACGAACCCTGTTTTTCAGATCCCTGCCAAGCCAGCCAGATTCTCCCAGTAGAATGGCACGGGCCACTTGCGCGGACTCCCCCTTCAGCTCAGAAAGCAGAGTAAATAAACGATTACGAATCCTGGATCTTAGATTCTCCGGGCATTCCTGCTCCAGGACATGCCATTTTTTGTAAACCCGGAGATAGCTATTTGCCCCGCGATCCGCCAGATATTTCCCGAAACCTCCGCCGGGCTTTTCTGGCACTCCCCTTCCATATACCTGGAGACTCAGCTTGCATCCGGGATAGAGATCTGGATTGTCCACAGATAATGCCGTACGAAATTCAGCAAAAGAATGCTCCGACACCACCAACCGCTGGCCGGATGGATGCAGCAGTTCAGACGATGACCAGTCTTCGCCGTAATAAGAAGTATCCAGATCTTTCTGAAAATCCAGAATTCGAACCTTCGCCAGGTACAGACCTGGATTGATGGATTCTTCTATGGTGGCCTCTGCAATGAATCGATGCTCATAATCCGGTTCATCGGAATCGAACTGAAACCAGGAGTCTGGCGGAGATCCGGGGGGACCGGGAAGCAAAAAAGCCACCATCAAAAGAAAGGCAGGAAGCAAAAATATAATGGATCTTCTGGCAGGCATCAATCGCTGCAATGGAGACCAGTAGGATGAAATCCAGTACAGCACTGCCAGAACGGGAAGAGATGCACAGGCAAATTGAACCAGATAGGGCGTTGCATAAAAACCCAGGCTTTCGATGAAGATACCTGCAATCAATACAGCAGCCACTTTCCACAGAAGCGTGCGCATAATTTGAAATGTATTATGCGCCTAAATTGTTTCGGACGTTTCGGACGGTCTGGAGGTTTCCGATGCAGCGAGTTACAGATATTTGAGGCCCACAGCTTCTCTGGCCCGATCCAGGTAATCGCTGGCGACGGCTCTGGCTTTTTCAGCTCCCTTCTGCATAACCTCTTTAAGGAAGCCCGGGTCTGCTGCCATCTTCTCCCTTTTCGTCCTTGCTTCGGAAAAGGTATCCATGATACGTTCAAAGAGTTCCTGCTTGAAGTGGCCGTAGCCGGTGCCGGGTGTGCGAAATCGATCCGCCAGTTCCTGTCGTTCTGCTTCATTTAGAAAAAGACAATAAATCTGATACAGCACGGAGTTATCCGGATCCTTGGGCTCATCCACTCCGGTTGAGTCTGTTACAATTCCCATCACTGTCTTTCGCAGCTTCTTTTCTGGGGCAAAGAAGTAGATTGCATTTCCATAGCTTTTGCTCATCTTGCGACCGTCCACTCCTGGAACAACAGCCACTTCTTCGCCAATCTCTGGCTCTGGCACTACAAAGGTGTCTCCGTAGCGATTGTTGAATCGACCTGCAATGTCTCGGGTAAATTCCAGATGCTGTTTCTGATCCTTTCCAACCGGAACTTTCTGCCCTCCAAAGGCCAGGATATCTGCGGCCATCAAAATGGGATAAAAGAACAAACCTCCGGATGGACTGATTCCCTGGGCAATTTTGTCTTTGTAGGAATGCCCCAGTTCCAGTTGTGGAACAGTGATGGAGGTGGACAGAAGCCAGGAGAGCTCCACTACCTCGGGAACATCGCTTTGAACCCAGAAGGTAGATCGATCCGGATCCAATCCCAGGGCCAGAAAGTCCAGAACTGCGTTTCGAATCCCCTCTTCCAGCTTTTGCTTTTCGAACACCGTGGTCAGCGCATGGTAGCTGGCTACAAAGCAAAAAAGCTCTTCTCGATCCTGATAATGGATCATAGTCCGCATCATGGAGAAATAGTTCCCCAGGTGTAACTGGCCGCTGGGCTGGATGCCGGATAGAACTCTCATCAATAGCACTGAATCGACAGTGCAATCCTGTGTCATTTTTTTTCTGTGCCTGCTTTTGCCCCCCACCGAAGCTGGATCTGTGGCTATCCTGGACGAAGCATTGCTCTACTTTGGACTTCTTATTGGTGCGCTGATGACCGGCTGGGCTCTGTGGATGTTACTTCTGTACATCAAGAAAACTCCCGAGCAGCGAAAAAGAAGCAGCGTGGGTCTGTGGATCATCATTCTGGCTTTGCTACTGGGGCTGGGAGCCCTGGGAAAACCCATGCGCACTGTAATTGAAAGAATACTGAACTCCCATGCGATCCAGAACAAGCACGGAGAAAAGACGCTGGCTCTTGCCACTGTAGAAGGCAGGTTGCAAATGCGAAAATCCGAACCGGACGCAGCATTCCAGCTTCAGGCAAGATAGAGCTTCAGAAAGGTTAGAGTCAGTCCACACAAAAAGATGAGCGATACATACTTTATTCTGATTGGTCTTATTCTTGGCCTGCTTACTTTTTTACTCTATCTTCTGGTGCCCATTCGGCAGAAAAGAAAGAAAGCGCAGGAAGATCGAATTCGAGGCTATTGTCCTGTCTGCGGTCATGCGCTGAGATCCGGAGAAAGAATCCGCTCCAATCAGCTTGAGCTGGGAAAAAGTAACCTTCGCACCTATATTAAAGGCTGCCCCTTCTGTCTGGGCGGGAAGACTCCCAGGAAGTGCCCGGTCTGCAAGGAAAAGCTGGGCAAAGAGGATATGGTGGTAGCTTTTTCCAATCCGGAGGAGGATAAGAAAAAGCTGAAGGTTATGGGTTGTAAGAAATGTTTTTCTCAGGGATTCGATTGATTGTAGATTCCCCGGGCAATCCATTGCTTTGACATCAACCTTGCCTCCGTGGATGCTTTCGAAGAAAGCTCGGGCTTGCAGAACAATCTCCGGCGATTGCTCTTATAGAGCTTTCCGGAGCCCACTACAGGAATTTCAAATGAAGGAACGAATCAAAGCATACGAATCCCTTGCAGTTGCAAGACGATGCACGGTCTGCATGCTCTTGATCATG
>JBHIXQ010000128.1:0-2822 GCA_041984705.1 Leptonemataceae bacterium
ATGTTTGAATTCGAACCGGCATACTGGATTCTTTTCTCTCCGCGCGAATCTCAGGAAAGTGACTTACTCCCAGTTCCAGCCAGAAATAGTTCTCCTGCGAAGGCCCTAGAGGGTAGTGCATGAAAGATGTATTGCCTGCATTTCCATCCAGAAGAGCTGCAGGACCGTGCGCATCATGTTGCTGCTTTCCCGCAGGGGTCTGCGCCAGACGTGCAGTTTGAACAATGAACTTGCGAGGATTGGAATACAGGAAGGCCTGTTGTATGGAAACGTAAGCCAGGGCCGCGGTGAAGGCAATTGCTAGAGTGCTTCGTTTCATGATAATGCTTCTGTAAACCCTCTGCGATCTGCTATTAGAAGCATAAGTGCCGATTTTTGCATTTGGAGCAATTCGGGCCTTCATCCCTGATCGCCAGTCTCGGATATCTTTTTCGGGAATTTGCCAGGCCCATGCTTCCTGCTTTGCACTATCCCGCTTTGCTAAAACCTGATTCCATTGGCTGATAAACAGTAGGACGTACTTTGTTTAGAAAGGATTGCGCAAAGTTAAGAGCCTCGGAGTGACCCACAATTAAAAAGCCATCCGGTCGCAGTGCAGATACAATATTACGGATGATCGTTTCCTTCTCTGTAGCATTGAAATAGATCAGCATGTTGCGAAGAAATATAATATCAAAAGGTCCAAAGCCGGTCGGCCTGTTCATGAGGTTCCAGGTAAAGAATTTACAGTTTTGTCGGAGCTCGGTCTTGATAATGAACTTACCTTCCTGGGAACGAACTCCTTTGAGACAGTAGCGCTTTCGGTAATTTTCTGGAATTCTTTCTACCATTTCCAGTGGGTACATTCCAGAAGCTGCCTGATTCACAGTTTTCTGAGAAATATCGCTTCCGGTTACCTGCCATCCGCTATAGCCCAGGATGTTTGCAAGCTCCATGGCTACGGAATATGGTTCGGGCCCGGTGGAACAGGCGGCGCTCCAGACGGAAACTGGCGGACGATTTCTTCCTTTGATCTCTGGAATTAGCTCTTTGCGCAGCAATTCAAAATGCCCTTCTTCGCGAAAGAAATAGGTTTCATTGGTGGTAAGTGTATCTACAAGTCTTTGCTTTTCCAGTCCGGTAGGATCTACACGAACATATTCTACATATTGCTTATATGTTTCGAAGTTTAGCTCCCGCAGGATCTTCGCAAGTCGGCCTGCCATCAGGCTTCTCTTGCTGTCTGCGAGCATTACTCCGGAAAGAGAATAGAAAAGGTCCCGAATCTCTTTGAATTCTCGATCTGTAAGGTTATAACTGTTGGCTGTCATCGAAGTATTTCCGCAAGAATTCGAAAGCCGGCTTAAGCTGCTGATTCCAGAAGCGAAAATCATGACCGGCACCGTCCACCATGTTTAATTGAACATTCACGGTAGTGCCTTTTTCATTCTGGATGGCCCTGTAGAAGCGAAGTGTCTGATCCGGCGGGACGATTCTATCTGCTTTTCCATGGGACAGATAGATTGGCATGTTCCATAGACTGGCAGAATTCACAGGATTATCCGTTTCTCTCCAGCGTTTGGAGAACTTTTCAAACGGGCCATAGACTGCGGTCATCAGGTTGTCGGTAGGCATTACACTCTGGTCAAAGTCACCGGAGAAAGATGCGCCGGATCATCGAGTATTGATCCGCGTAAGCTTTAAGTTCCGTTTCTTTGATCCATCTGGACTTATCGAATTTCCATCCGGGAAGCACCAGCATCAATCTGTAGCGATGGCTGGCTTCCTGGTCTGCGGGCACCGGAGGTACATAGAGATCGTAGCTCAGGCCTGCTTCGCTCAGGTTCTGGTGATAGCCCGGCGAGATAGGGGCCGGATATCGATCCTGCCTGGCCTGCGCTCCGGGAGTACAGGATAGAAAGCTAAAGAGCACCAGAGATAGGGATGCAAATCGCAGGGTGTGCATGGTATTCAATGGACGTAGAATGATCTTTAGGTCAAGGCAAAGTAATTAAATTCGAAGCATTCAGGCGATCATAGAATCTGGCTTTCTGTTCAAGAAATGTGTGTACCGCACTGCGCATGGTATCGGTGAAGATTTCAGGTACATCTGCATTCATGGAGGCCCAGAAGTAATGGTTGTGCTCATCGGAAAGTTCCGGACTGCCTCCCAGAAGCTGACCGGCATACGCAACTCCCAGAGCATCGGTTTGATCTCTGGCTACAAAATGAGGAAAGATAAACAGCGGATCCGGATTCATTCGATACTGAATCTGGCCCAGTTCTTCCTGGACTTCCCGGGCCAGACTTCGTTCAAAGGGGTCATAGATTTCATCTCGATTGATTCTACCGCCAGGCAAATCGCCCTGACCGGTGGCCGAATCCTGCATTACAAGGAAATATCCTGAGGTCCGGGAGGTATCTGAATCAGGATTCTTGACTACATTCGCATCATCAGATAGCTCTGGAGACCAGAGGAACAGCTTCAAGGTAATCTGGAAGCGTCCTGGATTGTGAATCAAGTGGTTTCCTGATCGATAAGCGTCGGCCGTCCGTCGCGAAAGATGACTTCTCGCCCAATAGCTCGAGCGCATCTCTGCATTCTTTTCTGTACTCTCGCCTTACTGGAATTCATTAACTGTTCCAGCTGGAATTCCAGTTCCTGAAGAAACAGTCCTTCTACACGACACAATCCTTCCAGCATATCTTCAAAGGCCTGACCGGTATAGGTGCCCAGGTTTTCGAAAAAGTAGATCAATATTCGACTGGTTTCCAGTACATCGAATAGTTCTTCTTCCGAGAGTAGAGCCAGAATACTTGCGCTGAACTCCACAAGTGGCTGA
>JBHIXQ010000128.1:2832-6740 GCA_041984705.1 Leptonemataceae bacterium
ATACTCCGCTTTCCAGGCGTTCATCGTAAGGCCATGGGTTTCGCACAGATTCTTCGATGGCCTGGACCCATGCAGGCGAAAGCTGACACTGACTGATTTCGAACATGGACAGCAGACAGAATAATACCTCGTTTTTCCAATCCGGATCTATAGAATCAATATAGCTGAGAGCCAGCTCACCATTCCATACGAAATCGTAGCTACAGTCATAGGCGTTCTGGATTAAATCGGGATGCAGACGATCGGTAATGGTGATTCCAGCATCTTCGCCTCGAAGATACTGATCCATCACTTCCGGTCGGGTCATCATCAAATAGGCGAGCAGGATTAACGACTCTGGAAGAGGTTTTCGAATGTCCATCATCCTTTCCAGGATATTCAGAACCTGTCCTTCATCTTCCAGGCTATCCAGGTATCTAAGCGCCAGCCAGATATCCACCCATTCCTTTTCTCTTATGAAGTTCTGGGCTGTCTCATGTGGAAAACTTCCACCAATGATTTCGAAAATGGGAAAGTCGATTTCGTTGAACTCCAGGTTCTTCTGAAGCCGGTAAGAGGACTCATCCAGGCGGGCCAGCAGGGGAAGTTTGGCTTCCTTGAGATAAAACTCGGTTACGTCCTGGTTTCCATTCAGGTCCCGATAGGAATGTAGCGCTTCGGTGAGTTCCAGAAGGCACAGATCCAGTAGACCACGCTCTCCTGTGAAGAAAGGGTCATCAATTTCACTGGCCAGTTCAATCAGTTCCAGGTAAAAATTTTCATCCGGCGCCCCGTTTTCCAGCCAGAACAAGATCTGCCTGTAAATTAGACCGGACAGATGTTCTTCAGTCTGTTGATCCTTTCCCTCTTTGTAGGCCCTGTATTGAGCCAGAAGCTGATACTTCATGGAGTCCCCTTATGGCATACTGTTTTAGGTCCTTTCAGATGAACATTTATTTCTGACGCTTCCTGAAGGGCCAATGTCGGTCACCCCGCAGGGTATCCGATGATCCTCATGCAATTCCTTTTCCCAACATTGCATGTTATTCTCTCGTCTTTACAGATCGGTATATATTTTCAAGCTGAACTGTGTCCGGCCAGATAGAATTTTCTTTTTCCAGTGTTCTTGCCAACTGATAAAAGATCTGAGCCTTCTTCAAGTATTCCTCGTAAGTTTTCACCTCTTTATTAGCAAGGTTTTCTGTGTTCAATGGCTCCACTGATGGCAAGAGTATTCCCTGTTCAATAAAGAAATGTTTAAAGAGAATTCGGTCCGATTCAACCCATCCGATAATGTCTGTGTCGCTACCCCCTGCAAAGAAAGCAAATGGCTTCCCATTGTTGCCATGAAATCCACTGGTTAGATCTCGACCCATGGATGCATAGATCTGATTGCCTCCAGATATAGCAAGTATGCTGGGTAGCAGGTCCAGTTGCGATGCAATGTCCATTCTAATTTCGGGCTTCCACAATGCTGGCGCATAGATAAACAGCGGAATGTGCCTGTCTTGCAGATAATTGAGACCAGCATGATGGGAATGATCCGCCACTACAATAAACACTGTATTCTGGAAATAGTCTCGTTGCTTGATTCCGGTAAAGAATGCTTTCAAGGAATCGTCCATGAAATGGGCCGCAGCAAAAAAGCCGCCAAGATGGGCCGTTCGTGGGTCATTTAATAGAGTCTGCTGGTAATCCTCGGGCACTGAAAATGGATGATGTGTACTCTGGGAAAAGAAAACAGCAAAAAACGGACTATTCTTCTGGCTCTGCTGATTTAAATGCTCGGAAAAGACCTGTAGCACTTGATTATCATCGTAACCTATGGTGCTTCCGGGCTCTTCCTGCATAAGTCTGGAAAGGGTATTCTGGCCATATACAGTATCAAAGCCCAGTTCGGGAAGGACTCGGTCCAGGTTGTCGAAGGCTGCATCGCCTCCATGGTAGAATGATGTTTTGTACCCATTGGATTTCAGAAGTTTGGCCAGTCCGCCGAATCGATTCTGGATTTGCGATGAGCGAAGTATGGTTCGACCGGCTCGATCCGGTAGACCTGCAAACATAGAGAATATGCCATTCGCACTACGACCGCCGCTGGCATAGAAGCGATCAAAGAATACAGATCGATTTACCAGGTCATTTAGAAAGGGCATTATGGCAGGATCGCCGCCATTTCTCTCAAGCAGCGATGCCGATCCTGATTCCAGAATTAAAAGTACGATGTTTGGTCGACCAGGGACGGTCGTCCCGGGATTCTGGCCCGCTCCGGCCAGCCTGGTGCTGAATGGCGAATCGCCGAGTTGACGAGGCTCCATATATCGCAGGAGAGGGAACTCTTCACTTATGAATGCATCTGATCCATCCAGCATGGTGCGAACGACATTTACGGCAATTTCTCTGTCTACCACGGGTCGAAACTGATCTCTGTCTCCCAGGTCGCGGGAAACGGTGAATATACCGTTTAATGATAATTGATCCAGATAGGCATTTCCGGTTACCAGCGCATCCGCCGTTCGTATGGGACTGGTCTGAAAGCCGCCTCTGCCGATTACCAGAAACAGTAGAATCCAGACAGAAATATGTAGAATTTCTCTGCCCGGTTTAACTTCGATTTTGCGATCCAGTCGAATGGGCAGCCAGAAGGCCAGGCCGATCATTAGAACTACTACCAGGATTAGGAGTAATGAGAATACCAGGGACTGATCCAGTGAAGATCTGGCAAGCATGGGAAGATCCGTCATATAGGCACTGAACTCCCAGCCCAGATGTCGGCCATTGAAGCGATAGTTGTATGCACTGGATAACCCCAGGCCTGTCAGGAAGGCCGAGCCGAGCAGATGGATAGACGTTTCCAGCCCAATGCTCCAGCGTATGGCGGTTTGCTTCATTCCTGGCTTTCTGGTTAAAACCAGAGCCACAAGCATTCCGGTCAAAGCTGCAATCATTCCAGGAAGTAGAATCAGAGGTACCGTGGCCAGATCAAATCGAAGGCCGCGAAGGAAAGCCATCGTGGTATCGCCGGCGGATACAGGTGACGATGGATCATTATAAATCAGGAAGAATACTCGAAGGCATAGCAATCCAGCAAGAGCTAACAGGAAATAACAGATTCTACGCTGCCAGAGGGTTGCACTCATATCCTGACCCTGTGTGAAATTTGCCGGATCAGTGTCAGCAGTTATTCCTGGGCTCCCCTGTCCGCACAGGTGAGGCTGTATATGGACCGTTTTGCAGGGGGCTATTGTCCTTGATTTGTGGGCCCCGGTCCAAAAACTATCTCGAATGGAAAAAACAACAGACGTATATGGCGTTGGCAATGCAATCGTGGATACACTTGCATTTGTGGACGATGATTTTATCCGTGAGAACGATCTACAGAAGGGCGGTATGACCCTTTCTGACTCCGGCGTCCAGGCCCAACTACTTTCAGCATTATCTCATAAAAGCCTGGAACTGCGTAGCGGCGGTTCTGCAGCCAACACAATGATCGGTATTGCCCGAAGTGGAGGCAGCGGCTTCTACACTGGCAAGGTTGCCAGAGATCCCAACGGCGAGTTCTATCGCAAGGATCTCCTGGATGCAGGGATTCACTTTGATGTACATCCCATCCAGGAATCGGAAGGCCCTACAGGCACCTGTGTCGTTATGACTACTCCCGATGCGGAGCGAACAATGTACACTCATCTGGGTGTGTCGGTGCAGCTGGCAGAAAGCGACATTGATCCGGAAAGGATTGCAAAGTCCAGGTATGTTTACGTGGAAGGATATCTCTTTGACGGCGAGGGCCCACGAAAGGCATGCTACAAAGCTCTGGAAGAGGCGCGAAAGAATAACGCTATCCCAACTTTTACATTTTCCGATCCTTTCCTGGTTGGACGTTACTAAGAGGATCTGCATTCTCTGGTTCGAGATTATTGTGACGTGGTATT
>JBHIXQ010000129.1:0-6737 GCA_041984705.1 Leptonemataceae bacterium
ATCACCATCGGAATGGACCAGACAAACTTACCTACAATACCGGTCATGTATAGAAGTGGGAAGAAGGCAGCTGTAATGCAGAGTAGAGTAGTAGTAACTGGCCAGAATACCTCCGCAGTTCCGGTTTCCACGGCTTCTACGCGAGACATCCCTTCTTCCATGTAGCGAAATCCATTCTCGGCCACAACAATGGAAAAGTCGACGATCATACCCAGTACCATCACCAGGGCAAACATGGAAATTACGTTCAATGTAATTCCCACAACGGACATGCCCATAAAGGCCACCATGAAGGCTACCGGTATGGACATTCCCACGATAAAGCTCATGCGAAAGCCCAGAATCAATATGAGAGTAATGGCCAGTAATGCAAAGCCAATGCCTCCATTTACCAGCAGGCTGGAAAGCCTGGTGCGGACGAACCGGCTCTGGTCATTAAAATATTGTAACTGCACTCCTTCCGGGAGCTGCGTATCGCTGTATATCTTGAGTTGATCTTTTAATGTGTCTGCCAGGACGAGCATATCTGCTTCCTGTTTCTTCCAGACCTTCATGATGATGGCCGGCTTGGCATCGAAGCGTTCCAGTAGATCAGGTTCTTCGTATGCATCGATTACCGTGGCCAGATCTCTTACGCGAAGGGCGCCGCCGCCAATGTTTGCCTGGACCACAGTTTGAGCGATTTCCTGAGCATTTCTGTATTGCTCTTTAGTGCGAAGTAAATACTCATTGGGCCCCTTTCGGATCACTCCTCCGGGGAGGTTCAGGTTGCGATTTCCGATGGATTGGATGACATCGTTGAATCCTATGCGATCTCTTTGCAGGGCCTCTGGCTGTACCTCTACCAGATATTCCCGGTCCCGGTATCCGAATAGCTCTACCTCGGCAACGCCATCAATATCGTAAAGGTAGTCCTCAAGCTTTTGAGCGCTCTGACGAAGCTTTCGATAGTCTTCCAGATCCCCATCGCCCCCAAAAAGGGCCACATCCACCACAGGCTGGGTGTCAAAAGTAATTTCTTCTACTATAGGTAGTTCTGCATTGGCCGGCAGATCGTCTACCGTGGCATCCACTCCATCTTTGATATCATCGATTATCTTTTTCTTGTCCGAGGCGTCTGGATCGATTTCGAGAACGAAAACGGAAATGTTTTCCAGGTTATATGAGTTTACTTTATCCAGTCCGCTGATTGAGCGAAGTTCCTTTTCAATGGGAATGCTTACAAGCTGCTCAATCTCATCCGGTGATGCTCCGGGATAGATGGTGGTAATGGATACCCGGTCAAAGTTAACATTGGGAAATGCTTCCCGGTTCATGTTAAGTATTGTTCTGGTACCTGCCAGAAGGATCATTACTACGAGCAGGTTGATAAACAGTCGTTGGCGAACAAAGAAATGAATAATTTGAATCATAGATGAAATCCGAAAACCCGATGAGCCAATCCGGCTCTCTTTCGCTCAGTAGCTTTTGCCAGAACTAATAGAGAGTGCGCACTTTCCGGAAACCAGCTTCGCAGATGCGATTGGAGCATGGGTCTGTGGCATCAAGCAACCAGGTTCCGGTAAATTGGTCAACTGAGTAACTTCTGTTACAGCAGCTTTTTTTCCGGGGCTCAAAGATGAAAGAAAAAAGATGGGGCGATGGACTCATTGTCAGAAAGCGGGCAATCCAATAGAACCAGCGATTTTACAGCAAAGATTGGCGGAACAGAGAAAGAGAGATCCAGAATCTGGAGCATTGAAGCACTGCCAGAGGACATATGATGTGGGTAACACAGTGTATTGATCTCTGCGGGCTGCCTTCTTGATGCCCTTCGTCCTCTCGAAGATTCGATGATGCGCGGGCCACACATATCCCGGGGAGACGGCCGCAGTTCCGTGCAGGGATTGCCTGCTCTGCAGTGAGGACCAATACATATCGTGCTCTGCGTTATCTGCATCTTCGGGAGAATCGGATCCAGCAGCTGCAGCAGAATCGTCTTCAGCCCGGATGAGCTTCCCATTCCAGATCCGATTCATTTGCGCATCCTGGTTTTCTGGATAGAACGAAGAAAGCCAGTCCCAGACCGAGAAGTGGCAGCATGGCCCAGAAAAGATGTCTGTTCGAGTTTAAGAATCCTCCCGGGGTAGTAACCGAACTCTCTCCGTCGGGTTTCACAGCAAAGTCCACCGAGTAGTGATTGGTGGCATCTAAAACGACCCTTCTTCCATCTTCCATTTCCAGAACATTGGTATGGCCCTTGTTCTCTGAACCTGCGAGAATTACTACATTAAGTGGGGCTGAATGCGGCTTCCAGTTGCGAAAGCGAAATACCAGATTGGTAGAGCCCGATTGTGTTTCATACCGAAGCACTTCCGGTTCTGCGGGAAACCCCTCTCGGGATACCAGCTTCAGGCCAGACATCACGTAATCGATAGTAGCCTGCCTTAACTCAAGATGAGACATTCCAGCCACCGGTAGCCCGGCCTGGTTCATGGCCTGGTCAAGCTCTTCGCTATCGAATCGCATTTCCAGGATCCATCCTGCAGGCGCAAGGCGAAGTAAGTGGTATGCCTTCTGAGGAGTCTGTGCCTGTGCGGCCAGCGGTGAACCAGTGAGCAACAGGCCGATGATCCAGAATGCATAGGCTCTAAGATATGGTTCTGGAATGGATACCAGAATCTGCACTGGATAGAATCTGGATATACTCTTGCGAACTGACATTTCGTCCTCCTCGATGCTTGCCATTCAGACGAAGCATTGGATTCGCTAATGCCCCCCGACACTGCCTTTCCGGGCCGGTTGGGCTCAGCGAAACTCTGTCTGGAAAACAGAAAGATCAACCGAATTCCCGAAAATTGGCCCGGATCCGCGGAATCTGGCCCTTTTCCTGGTCTCGCTCGATCCGATGAGACAAATGGAGCCTGTAACCCGGGGCACCTCTGGCGAGAATCCAGAGGCAGCGAAATGAAGTATGGGGACAGCGAAAGGAAAAGATAATGGATAAAGCTACAGGGAATATGTCCGGAATGGTGCAAATTGATAGACCTGGTGTTTTAGCCCGGTGGCTGCGAAGTCAGACCAGATCGCTCTTTCTTTTGATTCTAACGCTACCGGGTTCTTTGTTCATAGCTTGTAATCCAACTTCAGAGAGTATGAGCATTTCAGCCGAGACACTGGAATCTCCAGTCGTTCTGGAGTTATTCACCTCTCAGGGATGTTCCAGTTGCCCTCCGGCGGATCGTCTGCTTTCGCAGCTGCATAATGAGGGCAACGTGCATGGACGCGAAGTAATTGTCCTGTCGCATCATGTAGACTACTGGAACCGGCTGGGCTGGAAGGATCCCTATTCCAGTGCGCAGGCCAGCCAGAGACAGGAATACTATGCACGGAAGCTGAACTCCAGGGGACTCTATACGCCTCAAACAGTCATCGATGGTCGCTATGAAACCGTCGGTCATAATGAAACCAGGATTCGTGATCTCATTCAGGCTTCAGGAGCGAACCCCAGGGTCCCTCCAATTACTCCTGAGATTCAAATCCAGTGGCTCGAATCCGGCCAACTAAAGGTAACTGTTCAGCTCGATCGAAGTCTGGATCATGAATCGCTTCTAGTCTTTCTTCTACAGGACGGAGTACAGAATCCCGTCCCTTTTGGAGAAAATGCAAATCGCACTCTGTCTCATGATGGAGTGGTTCGCTTGATGTTACGTCCCAGCAGGGCAGAAATTAACCAGGAATCAAATAAACCGATGTTTACTGATACAATAACCCTGCCTGAACCGGCCCCAGGGTATCGCCTGGTGGCTCTGGTTCAGTCGCACAACGGAAATATTCAGGGAGCCGATCAGCTGGAACTTCAAGAACCGAATTAGCCGACTGTCCTTTCATCGCCAACCAGCGAGGCTACCAGGTTACAGTCTGATAATAGCAGGGGCGTATGTAGTTTGGATTGTCCCGAATATTTCCGATGGCCACTGCCAGGCTATTCAGCCGGGCGCGAATGCGAAGATAGAAAGCGCGAAACGCAGGATGATTGTGGGATGTTGGATTGCTCATAAATATCCAGCCCAGATTGTACCTGGGATACCATTGCATGGTTCCACCCATTCCGTACCATAGCGCTGCATGGTTCACCAGCAGCGGCTCCCCTCTGGCGGACCAGATCCGCCAGGCCACTCCCCGGTATTCTACAAATTCGCAGCTTGGCCTGGCGGCTGGAGTGCCAAACATCGCCTGGTAACTGCTTTCCTGGATGATGGTTTTTTCATGATATTTTCCATGGGCCAGCATCATCATTAGAAATTTGCGAAGATCTGAAGTTGAGGTCCACATTCCAGCAGCGCCATCGGTTTTGTATCCGCTATCGGTATGCTTCATATCCATGGGTTTGATGATAAATTCCTGGAAATAGCGATGCACCGGCATTCCCGACACAGCCAGGATCACTCTGCCCAGTAATCGGTAACCGTTGTTCGAGTAAGCGAAGGTGGTGCCCGGGCGGGCTATTCTGGAGCCTCCTTCTGTAACGCCGGAGGTGTGAGTCAGAAGATGGCGCACTGTAACTTGATCCCAGTGCGGATGGAAATAAACGGATCCGGGCACGTAGGTGTTTACCGGTGCATCTAAATCCAATCTTCCTTTCTCCGCAAGTTGCAGAATGGCTACCGCGGTAAAGGGCTTAGTAAAGGAAACTACTGGATACTTATGATGCGCATTGGTATGGACTCCGCGCTGATAGATCACGTTGCGATCATTGACAATGGCAACAGTGACTGTGGAAATTCCATAGTTGCGAGCCGTTCGTTCCATCCAGATGTCAAAGGCCATCAATTCATTGTGAATCTGCTGGATCTGATAGGGCTCATGGGAATGAGCTAACGCTGCGTTTAATTTTTCTCGGCTATAGTACACCCCGGTTCTATCGCCCACGGGATCTTCATCAGGGTACAGGCTCAGGCTTTCCGGTCGCAGTTTTTCTAGCTCCGCCCTGGAAGGACTGGAACAATGGAATCCCAGAGTGAGCGTTACAGCCCAGAGGCAGATGGTGCGAATGAAAGCTGGGATCTGCATGGCAGGTGCCCAGGCTACAGTACACCCGTAAGGAAAGTCTATTCAAAAAAGATCGGGCGAAGATAACCGAATCCATGGAACATCCATTGGGTTTTCAAATTAGGTGTTCTGGATGGTGATTGGGAATTGCAGCCGGACCCGGGATTAGGTGAAACCTAGCGATGATGCTGATCAAAGAAATTCAGTAGAATCTGTGAGGCCGATAACCTGGAGGTTGGCTGTGGACCGTTCCTCCGACCCGATATGCCCCCGGGCCAGGCATGGCCTTCATCGCCCAGTGCCAGTACCGTTACCGGGCTCCGGGCCGGGCAGGGAAAGGTCCATTTCTGGAAGGAAGGGCTTTCGGGCAACGAAACAGAGCGGTAGGTAAGTTCGCATCCATTGTTACGGGCCCAGAAGGTGGCTGCATACTGAACCGAGGCGAATTCGCCTTTCATATTGTCCTGAACAACATCCATTTCGCTTTCGCCACCTTCGAATGGAACTGTGTCATCGGCGGTGCCATGAATAATCATTACAGGTAATGGAGTTTCCGGAATGGTCTCTTCCCCAAACATTGCTCCGGATACCACTGCGATGGCTGCCAGTCGAGGTGCCAGAGTTCTGGCCGCACGGTAGGTCATCATTCCCCCATTGGAAAAACCACATAGATAGATACGATTCGGGTCCACCGGGTAGTTTGCGATGAGATGATCAATAAATCCGGTCAGGAAGGCCACATCATCTATGTTGTCTCGCATGGATTTGCCGCAGCATTGGCCGGCATTCCATGTTTTCAGGGCCCGGGAGATTCGCGGCCCACTGCCATCCGGGTAGGCTACAATGTAACCTTTCTCATTGGCAATGCCAGTCATCTGGCTGATGGATTCTGCGTATTCCGCGTTGCCGCCCCCGCCATGAAGCTGAATCACCAGAGGATACTTTTCCTCAGGAGCAGGTTGCTTCTCATAGGGCAGTCGGACAAAATAGCTTCGATCCTGTCCCTGAACCGACACTTCCATACGTGGAATCCCACTGCAGGTCAGAAAAAGGAGACTGAACAAAATCGGGACTGCAAGGAAAGCTGAAAAAGGTTTTCGTTTAAGTGATGGTATCATGTATTTCTTACTGCTCCAGTTCGACCTTGAGTGATCTTGCGTTTCGGGAATCCAGTGGATTATGACCCGGTGTGTGATGGAAACTGTCTCCAGGCCAGATCCGGTTCAGGTAATGCGTTTCATGTTTCTCGTTCCGCTGTTGAAGAAAAGTAATTTTCACCGCCCGAGGATGCGAAATGAGTTTCGATTAATATTTGGACGCCTGGAACCTTGAAATCAGAAATCTTTCTTGTAAGCGAAAGCTCATCGAATGGAAAGTGATGGATTTTATATGAAGAAGCGTGAAGCTACCGGTCTCGGTGCGAATCTATGGTTCAGCCTCAGTATATTTGGCTTAATCGGTCAGATGGCCTGGGCCGTCGAGAATATGTATCTCAACATATATCTCTATAAGACCGTGACCTTCGACCCGGATGCCATAGCCATAATGGTGGCTGCAAGTGCCATCGTGGCGACCCTAACCACCCTTACCATGGGAGCCCTATCCGACCGAATTCGGAAACGGAAAGTCTTCATCGTGGGCGGTTATCTTACCTGGGGCGTTTCCATCGCTGGCTTTGGCTTTATCACTCCGCAATCCGTACAGGC
>JBHIXQ010000130.1:0-6689 GCA_041984705.1 Leptonemataceae bacterium
GAACTCAAGAAATCGGCGAAAGGCCCAATCTATCTATGCGGTGGAGGGCGGTTTGCCGGTTTGCTGATGCAGGAAGGTCTTGTGGATCGGCTGATCTTCAAGCTGAACCCGGTGACGTTTGGAAGCGGCCTGCCTCTGTGGGGAACGCAGTCCGGAACCATACATCATTGGAAAGTCATGCACCAGAAGGTCTATGAGAATGGCGTGATGCTTCTAGAGTACAGACGACTTTGAGCAACCTTGCCGGTCTCCGGACGATTTCTTCTCCGGAGACTGGCAAGAATCCGAGCAAAAAGAAATAGGAGGGCCACTGAAATCACGGATCCCAGAATATGCAGGCCTCTCGAATGAAATGCCAGCGAAAGCAGTGCTACAGCAAAGGACAAAATCGTTCCCAGAGCAAAGATCTCCAGGGAGTGCTGCCCCACTCTTGCAATTGCAGATGCGGGCCCTCCCCTGAGCCAGGCCGAGTCCACTGAAACATATCTTTGCCAGAGGATCATCAATGCGAAAAAATGCAGGAGCAACACTGGCTCCAGAAAGCGCTTGTTAACTCCAATATAGTCCAGGATGTGTAAATCTCCGGTCCACCAGAGAGACAATCGCAGGGCTGTTGCGAGTGCGAAAACCATCCAGGCGAGCACAACGGAGACCGCACCGGGACGCCAGCGAAGCGCCTTCCTCCAACCCAGGCCGCACCACAGCCCAATGACATATAAAAACTGCCAGCTCCCAGGAAAGAAAGACCATCGCACAGAGGAGGAAACCTGGCCGGGCCCCTCCAGATGATGCAGTAAAAGTGAAATCAGATAGATGGCTCCACTTCCGACCAGTGCTGACCGGGGCCATCTGGACAGCAATACCAGCATGGCCGGTGTACAGAGAAGCAAGACCAGATAAAGAGGCAGAATATTGATATAGCTGGGCTGCAAGCGAAGTAGCAGCACATCCAGAATCGTGGCAAGCGGATCATCGGAAAGATGCATGAGATCCGCTTTCGCGGCAGCCGGGCCATCCACCGGAATAAAAAGGTACAGGACAAAGACAGCGAAAACAATCAGGATTTGCAGCAAATAGATCTTGCCCACCCTTCTGGCCACTGCCGAAACCACCGCAACCCTTTCCCCGCTCAAGATTCGCGGGCTAAAAACAATAGCCATACTGATTCCAGAAAGAAATACAAACAGCTCTGCCGAGTCCGAAAGCCCGGGATGCAGATACCGAATTGTAGGGATTGGATAATAGATGGACGCAATTTGCTGGGCATGATTCAGCAATATGGATAGCAATGCGAATCCACGCAAAAAGTCTATGCGAGGGTCCCTCTCTGTAGCGCCGGACTGTGCTGTCTTCCTGGCAGCAGAGCCGGCGAAAGCAAGGACTGAGCCAGAATCAACGGTCACGACACCTTATTAGTGCCATACCTCTGGCCATCAAGCATTTCAACCTTTAATATTGCTGAACTATCGCTTCATCCCAAGCTGATATTCTACGGTCTGCATGCGTCCGTTCTCCATCTCGCGCCAGGTACCGTGTTTCTTGTTCTGCACAAAATTTCCTTCGCCCACAACCTGCCCACCGGGCCCGTACAACTTCCAGGGGCCATTCTTAAAAATGGCCGAAGTATGGATTCGGTCTTCCTTCTGGTCATATTTCACCAGTCCCATAGAAAGAGGACCTTCCGCAGATTTTCGTCCGTTTTCGTATAGAACGGCATACTTGGGCGAGAAATCATTTCCTTCGAAGCGAAACTGAAAAACAATATTACCGGATTTATCCCAGAAAGTCCACATGCCCTGCCTTGTATGGTTTCTGGGGCCCATGGCCATTTTATCGCCGGTTTCATAATATTCCGTCCAGGTACCATTTCGCTTACCTGTGGTGGGATTGTAGGAACCTTCCGTAAAAAGTTTGCCGTTTTCATGGTAGATCTTCCAGGTTCCAATGCGCTTTTCGCACTTCGTTTTATCACCGTCCGGCGGATTCTGCAAACAGGCAAGGTCGGCCCGATAATCCCCTGTTGCCATGGGCTCGCCGTTTGGATGATAGAATGCGGCCGGCCCATCTTTCAGTCCCTTTCTATATTCCCCTTCAAAGCCCTTATAGATATCCCCATCCTGAGACTTCATGCATTCTGTCCACTGTCCCTGCTTATCATCCTCTACATAACGTCCGGTGGATATGCAATCGCTGTCTGCAGCCAGTCGCTCTTCCCATGTTCCGGTTTTCTTACCGTTACTGTTTTGACCCCTGGCTCTCCAGTCCTTTGTGCCTGGAAAATACAGAGTATCCTGACCGTTCTGCAATCCATTCTGATACATTACTTCCCGAATCATCTGGCCTTCCTGGCTGTAGAAAGTCCACATTCCTTCCCGCTTTCCGGCTTTATATTCCCCTTCCCCAAGTTTTCCACCGGCCGAATAGAACTGGACCCAGTGGCCTTCTTCCGCCAGTTGAAGCATTCGCTTTTCATCAAAGCCTTCGGCATCGGAACAGCTGACTCCGGAAGGGAGAGATACCGGTCCTTTTTGAACGATATCACCAGTATCTTTCTTGTAATGTACACGTATTGCCTGAGAACCTTCACAGAAGATATCTGCGATCTTTCCCGGCTGCTTTTCATCCACGGATGCAGTCTTGCAATAGACCAATCCGGCCAGGGCAAGCATAGTAAGGAACGCAGCAGTCTTTCTGAGGAATTGCATAGGGAAAGAGGACCAGACAGTGCAGAGAATGGCAAGACATTTCGCGATCGTAGCATACCTTACTACAACAATAGGATTTGCGGCATGCTCGGCACCGGGCCCGATTCTACCGAAAGTGTCCGATGGACCGGCCCGTCCTGCAGCTTACGAAATGGAAGTAATTTCTCACCGGTTCAAGCACAATATAGCCGCTTTCCTTAACATTCAGGAAGGGGGCCGCACGGAACTCTGGCAGCTTTCTATGAGCGATGAAGGGAAGATCCATCTGTTTCAATACATCGGTCGTAGCTTCGGATCTGCGAATCCGGTGTTTCGAGCCGAGAAGTGCTTTCTCTACGCAAAAGACATGCCGGACTCGGATCTGGTGCCCCTGGAAGTGTTTACCTGCGATCATCTGGCGATCCAGCTCCAGCCGGGGAATTGCCAGGATTGCAAGGTTACGGCTCTGCCATCGTATTCCGAGGATGTTACCGAAGCGTCCAATTTCCTTACCGGGAAACACCTGAATTCGATTCCTGCAGGCCGGTACATTGGCAAAAAAATGGATGCATTTAGCGACCATACTCAGGTATGGTACTGGGGCCTGCAGCGAGATGCCATGCCTGCGGCAGGAACCGTAACGTCTGGCGGCAAAGTAAGGACAGTCCTGGATGGTTTTGTCCAGGTAGAGCCAGGCGATGGGTCGGAGCGAATCAGCATTCCACTCCCGGAGCCGGATAACAGCCTCTTCTAGGGAAATTGGGAGTTGTCGGGAATTATCTGATCGAAAGGCCAGGAGTCTGGTCCCGACTCGTTTTCAGATTCGGGACAAAATTCGAACAGGGGAACTCTTTTACTTCCCTGAAATTTTAGTTTTATTATACTCGGGGAAATAACTATGCCAACAGTAGACGAATACATCGAGCAAATTCGAGATCTTGCCATTATCCCTCCGGTACTGGTTTCCGTGCTGAGCCTTCCGGACGATACAGATCTATCCTTCGGGAAACTGGAAAACATGGTGCAGTCAGACCAGGTGCTGGTGGCTCGAATGCTAAAGCTGGCCAACTCGCCCTTCTACAGCCGCGGAAACCGGGTCACCGGGATTCGACAGGTTATTACGCGACTGGGATTTCGCACAGTGCGCTCCATGGTGGCCATTGCCCTGGCTGATTCCATTTTCATGCACGGGAATTATCGCAAATTCAAAGATGAAGTATGGACCCATTCCATAGCTACCGGTGTTCTGGCTCACTACCTGGCGCATGAATACAAAATGAAGGAATATGAAGATTTCGCGCTGGTAGCCGGATTGCTTCTGGACCTGGGGAAAGTGGTATTGAACTCCCTGGACAGAAAAAAATACATTGAAGTGCTGACTGAATTCCTGGATGAAGGACAGACGAAGCCTATCGAGGAAATCGAAGAGAAGCATTTTGGCGTTCGCTCAGAAATTATCGCAGTGGAGGCGGCCAGACTCTGGCAGCTGCCACCTTCGGTGATCGAAATCCTGGAAGAAAGGCCTCAAAAAATAGAAGAACAAAAGGATTTGTCTAAATTATTGAACCTGGCCGATCTACTGGTTCGTAAACTGGGCTTTGGCAAATGTCAGTCCCACCATGAAAGCGAACTGGAACAGTACGCCGAGTTTTACGGCATTACTCTGAGCGAAGAGTATCTGGAGACCAAGAAGAAACAGATTGAAGGCGATGGACTGTATCAATTCTGTCTGAGCCTGTAGAATTATCTCCCCTGCCGATTTTCGACCAATCCGAAAAATAACGGAGTTCACTCCGCAAGCAGGGAAGAGATATGCAAGAGCTGGATGCGATTCAGTTAAATTTCAGTAAAGACAGCCTTTTTCTACTCAACATTATCCTGGGCCTGGTCATGTTCGGCGTGGCTCTGGATCTCACGATTCATGACTTTCGCAGATTATTGCGGGCCCCGCTGGCTCCGGTCATTGGATTGATCAGTCAATTCGTGATTCTGCCTGCACTATCCTTTGGGCTCATTCAGATCCTGGATCTTCGCCCATCCCTTGCCCTGGGCGTCCTTCTGGTGGCAGCCTGTCCGGGTGGCAACATCTCAAACTTCATTGCGCATCTGGCCAAAGGATCCACTGCACTTTCGGTGAGTATGACGGCCCTTTCTACGGCCATTGCCATATTCATGACTCCCTTTAACATTACCTTCTGGGCCAGTCTGGACCCTGGCACCAGCAAGCTACTTACAGAGTTGAGCGTGGATCCCCTGGAACTTTTTGGCACAGTGGTTATGCTTCTGGGTATTCCACTGGTACTGGGCATGTGGATTCATCATAAGTATCCATCAACTGCACATAAGCTTCGAAAGCCCTTTCGCATTTTTTCGCTGATCTTCTTTGGAGGATTTGTCCTGGCAGCCCTGGGAGCAAACTGGGATCATTTCATGAAGTACATCGGCGCTGTTTTTGGTCTCGTACTCGTGCACAATGCCCTGGCCATTACCATGGGTTATACAGCCAGCTTTCTGGCCCGACTGGAAGAACAGGATCGAAGAGCTGTAAGCATCGAAGTGGGAATTCAGAACTCCGGACTGGGACTGACTCTAATCTTTACGTTCTTTAACGGAAATGGTGGCATGGCTCTGGTGGCTGCCTGGTGGGGCATCTGGCATATTGTTGCAGGTATGAGTCTGGCTCTATTCTGGTCCAGGTTTCCTCCCAAAGGCCAGAGCGTAAATTGATGACTCAGGAGCAGATAGTTACAGCTCTGATTATCGTGGCTCTAATTGGGCCCGGCATTACCATTGCAGGGATTACAGGCTTTGGCGGTATGGTCATCACCCTGGCCGCCGGAAGCCTGCTATTTACTCTGGATCAAATCTCTGCTGCAGCCCTGCTTGCGAATTTGATTGTTAGCGCCTACGTTCTGGGAAGCGATTTACATCATGTGAATCGCCCGGTACTCTTTCGACTGATTGTTCCCTTTATGGTGCCCGGTGTGCTGGCAGGCATCTTTCTGAGAGAAATGCTCATTCCGCTACCGGCCATGCTGGGCATATTTCTTTTGTTGATTGTGCCCTATCGATTCTATCGCGAGCGAAGGGATCTTTCTTCTGGAGCGGAAAAGGAACCGGACAACCGCAGCATGCATGAAAGAGGCCATCATGCGGCTCGAAGCCTGGCAGGTAGGCTTTGGACTGCTTCCGCCGGATTTGTACAGGGATGGATGAATACCGGCGGTCCGCTACTGGTATATGGACTGGCAAGAGCCGGACTGTCTCCCAGGTCCTTTCGCGCTACTTTGATGGCCATCTGGACTGTAATCAATACAGGGGTCATGATCAGCCATGTGATATCCGGAGAATTCGGAAAGCAGCAGTTGTATCAGACAGCCTTTGTGATTCCCACCCTGCCGATATTCTACGGAATCGGAAACTATCTGCATCATCGCATTCCCACGAAACAGTTCAATTCGGTAATCTACGGATTGCTTACGCTGATGGGGCTTTTTCTGGTGATTCGCTCTGTGACTTGAATATCTTAGCTAAATTGCACAGACCATACCTTGTGCAATCCATGCTTTCCTTTGAGCTGCACCGGTTCCAGCTCCTTGAAGTCAAACTTGCCGCGCACCTCATCGGAAAGCCCTTCTACAAGATCGGTATTGACCAGCACCTGGCCTGGCTTTGCAATACTTTCCAGCCTGGAGGCTACGTTCACGGTATCACCAATAGCCGTATAGGATAGCTTCTGAAAGGATCCAATGTTTCCCAGGGTCACCTTGCCCGAGGCGACGCCCACTCCCATGCGCGGGGAGATCCCGTAGGATTGCTGCCAGTTCTGACTCCACAGATCAAATATGCTCTGCATTTCCACCGCAGCCTGAACTGCATTGTCCCTGTGCTCGTGAGAAAACACCGGAGCTCCAAAAAGACACATAATGGCATCTCCGATGTACTTATCGATGAGCCCTTCATAGCCCAGAAGCACTTCGGTCATGGAAGTAAAGTATTCATTGA
>JBHIXQ010000131.1:0-6398 GCA_041984705.1 Leptonemataceae bacterium
TTTAACTGAGCGTTTGGATTTTTCAATGCATTCTTTCGCATCATGGTGCCGATTGTTGCAAAGTGATCTTCGCTTACCTCTGGATGATGACTCATGTATATGCGAGTTTGATTGGCCACAGCCGATGGAGCGCCTCCTGCGAAATCCCTTCCCATGGTAGGCGAATAGACCAGCGAGAGGCCCTGTTGCACCGACGATTCACTGAGCTTATCTCCAGATACCACCAGCACAGCATCGAACAATCCGGAAGCTACCAGGTAATAACCGGCGATGGTAGTAGATGCTCCTACAGTTCCACCGGTCTGTATGCGAAAGTGACTCTTTAAAACACCCAGAGAATAATCCGCTGCCCAGTGCTCCGGCTCCCCGACCCCTTCGAAAAATTCCGGCCCGCTTCCCATAACCGTGCCCTGAATTTCTTCCTCCGAAAGGCCTGCGTCGCTCAGCGCCAGGTCGCAAGCTTCTCCTATGAGCTCAGGGAAGTTTACATCCCTGCGCTTTAGCTTGGTTCTGGTCTGTCCTATTCCTGCAATGGCTACCTTCTGCATAACTTTACCGCTCCAGAAAAAATGCTATATTGGATTGCATGGCCAATCCGGCCTGAGCATGGACCAGAGCCATATCGGCTTTGCTCAGTTGCACCGGACCGGCCTGCCCCATAATTTGTAGATGAGCTTCGTATAGCCGCATGAGTCCCGTGGCATAGGGTACATGGGAGCACATTGTTCCTCCGGAGGGATTCACCGGTACCCCACGTCCATCTCGGGAACTGCGAAACCACTCCGGTCCGGACGATGAGCCGGACAATCCCAGAGATTCGTAGAGCATCATTTCCTGATGAGCATACACCTCATGGACTTCTGCGAAATCCACATCAGCAGGGTTGCGTCCTGATTGCTGCGAGGCCTTCTGCACAGCCACCCTTGCCGAGCAGACGTCATCCAGCTTGCGAAAGGTAGGATAGTATGCATCGCTGGCAAAACCCAGGCCACGTATACTGGTTGCATCCAGCGAATGAGCATTAATAAAGTCTTCGCTGGCAAGAATCAGTACCACACAGCCATCGCCAGCACGGGCTGTGGAAAGCTCACGAATTGGCTCTGCAATGGGCGCCGAGTTAAGAACATCTCTGGCAGAGATTTCCATTCCCTGACCTTCCATAATTCTGGGATTCTTCAGTGCCCGCCCACGACTGGAGGCCGCCAGCTCTGCAAAATCGGCTTCAGTGGCGCCGGAGGATTGCATATAATACTGTGCCTGCAGGGCGGCCAGGCTGTCTCCGTCTGCGCCAACGGGTCTCAGAAAGAATGGATCTGTACTCATTCCAGAGAATGCGGAGTATCCGATCTGGCTGGCTTTGGAGTAGGCCACTACCATGGCTGTCTGAAACTTGCCGGTGAGAAGTTTGGCCATAGCATACATCACTCCCCAGGCTCCATCTCGTTCTACCTTGGATTCATCTTTTAGATAGGAACCGGCAGCCTCCACCTGGTAGACATGGTTGATTGAAATCCCATCCAGCACATCGTCGGCGCACTGAACAACGGTATCGATCTGCTCCCGTCCCAGGCCAACGTTTGCCAGGGCCTGCCGAACGGTGAGAAATACCGTCTCCTCTACGGAAAGCTCCCGATTGGCCTCTTCTATCAGAGAAGCCCCGCCCAGAATACCCACTGACTTTTGCATACCTTCTCGAGATCCACATTGATTGACAAATCAGTCAATCAATTTTGTGAAAAAGGAGCGGATACAGCCATAGATAACGTGTCTCGCTCTATCGATTGCTGCCGTTCAGTTGTTCTTTGCTGGATACGAAGAAGGGAGCTAAGCCGTACAACAGGGCCGCAAGCGCGAGAAACAGCAGTGAGTATCCTAGAACGGGAGCCCTCTCAGGGTAGATTGAGTTCAAGAAGAAATAGTCCAGGGACTTGATATACAGTAACACCGAGGCGATGAGCGATCCCAGGATCAATGCTACAATCGACAATTTCCGGGAATTTCCACCAGTAGACCAGGATCGAAAAGCCTTCCAGAAATATAGGCCAGCCAATGTCAGAAGCGCGATGATCAGGGCATCCAGATATTTCGCAGATTCTGCAATGAGCCCCATGCCTATGGACCGATACCCCATCCAGTGGGCCCAATCGGTTAATATATGAGAGAACAGTGGCCAGCTTCTCTGACTATTGGTCAATATAACGATTCCATCGCCGGTTTCCGGTATTGCCTGAAAATGAGTCATCCATCCGCTTCCCTGGCCTCCGTGGGAAATCGACGTATGGCTCCCGCCAGGGCCTGTTAATGTCTCCAGGAAATAGCCCAGTCCATATTCCGGAAAGACCAGACCATACAGGCCGGGCACCGATACCACCGGTGTATACATCCTTCGCCTGGTTTCCTCTGCAAGAGGCCCGGGCGCGCCGTAGCTGCTGGCGATAATGAACCGTGCAACATCATCTACTGTGGCAAACAGTCCACCGGAGGCTTTTTCCGGATAAACATAGGGCTCAATGGCCAGCCCGGTAGTATCGTGACCGTCAGGAAGTGGAGGACTCCACTCGGGATTGTATACAAAGCTGGAATGATCCATCCTGGCCGGCAATAGGATGTTGCTTTGCATATAGCTCGAAAAGGACTGCCCGGAAACCTCTTCGATTATTAATTCCAGTAGATTAAAGCCGGTATTGGAGTAATAGAATCCACTACCCGGCTGTGTCCGTAACCGGGCATCTTTACTTAAGGCAGCCCGGAGCGAAGGCCTGGGCTCATCTGGAGTGTAATGCACCCCTATAGTTCCCAGCGGTAGTCCGGAGTTGTGACTCAGTAAGTCCCGGATGGTGATGGACGCTGTGGCCGACGAAGGCTCCGGAAAGCTCCAGGATTTTAGATATCGACTAACAGGAGCATCCAGTTCCAGCTTACCGTCCTCCACCAGTTTCAATACTCCCTGTGCAGTGACTGATTTGGATATGGACTCCACGCGACATGGAGTCATTGCTGTCATTGGCCGATTCGTGCGGTAGCTGGCCATGCCATAGGCGGCAGAAATTTCTATCTTCCCATTTCGCACTACAGCTATGGTCAAACCGGGAACCTCATACCGGTGCATCAGTTCCGGACTGGTCCTGTTCAGGTGCTCCCTGAATTCATTCAAATCCTTACCTGACAGCTTACTGTGCCCGGATTCGCAACCGGAATAAAGGGGCCAGGCAAAGATAGCCAGAAAGACTACTGACAATAACTGCCTTCGCTTCGCAGGATGGTGGTAAGTTTTTAGATCCAATGCTGATCCAGAAGAATAAGGCCAGGATCCAGGATCCCGGCCGGAATTAAATGTTAGCTTACCGCGCGCTTATGGTTTGCTTGCGGCGGAATTACTGTTGCCGGCCTTCAATTACCTGCAGCAGTACAGCGGCGGACAGACCCAGTCTCTTATCCAGAGAGGTGCCCTGAGAAAAATTGATGGTGATTTGAGGAACGAAAGGATTGAAAGCCTGCTTGAATTGAGCGGCTTCCTGCCCATTTACAGTTACGGTAAATGCCTGAGGCACCAGATTGGAAAGTAACCTTCGGACCATGGCCAGCGCCATGCTATCTTCCTGGATCGTTCCAATCTCATTCTCGCTGGCATCCAGAATGATCCAGGAATCCCGAAGAATGGATTTCAGACCTTTTCGTCGCAGAGTTCCCAGACGTTGGCCTGTTTTTGCGTCCTCTACGTCGTAAGAGGCGCCAAAGTCTATGACGCTTCTTGCATTAATGCGAAGTAGCTCTTCGCTCTTAGATTCATCTGCATAGACAGTAATTGCCTCCTTTAATTTGAAAGCTTTTTGCTTCACAAAGAGAAGAAGATTCTGGCGATTACCGTCGTAGATTCTGATTTCATTTCCAAACAACTTCCAGAATTTCATTCTGCAGTAGTATTGATCCAGAGAATAACGATCCATTTTCCTGTACCTGAGTCAAATTTGCCAGATCCCGGGATTTGGCTGGAGTCAGGGTGTCAGGAATGGTTTTTCTATTCCAGCCTGATTTAGCCGGCCGGGTAAAAATCATGCAAAACGCAAAACTCCAGGATGCTGAGGAATCTGATTGGTTCGCCGGACCAAAAGATTTCCATGCCCGTTTCCAGGAGCTTCATTTCGGGAGAATAAACCCTTGACACTAATAATCTGGTCGTCCAGGGATTTTGATGGACTTCGCACACAATCCAATTCTATCTGATGACAGATGCATCTAATTCATTTTGACCCGCACAATATCCTGCTCTCCCTGATTGTATCTATGGTTCTGCAGGCCATATTCTTTGTTTTTGCAGCGACCTTGAAAACAGACAAGGTCACGGATTTAACCTACAGCCTCACCTTTCTTATTCTTGCACTGGGCCTCCTATTTCTCAATTCGCAAGCCGGTCCCGGGCACTACTTTCTGGCCGGAATGGTAGTGCTCTGGTCCATTCGACTGGGGGGCTATCTTCTGGTCCGTATCATTCGGATGGGTCGCGACCAGAGATTCGATGGAATACGTGAAAACTTCTTATCCTTTCTACTATTCTGGATCTTCCAGGGCATTACAGTATGGGCCACCATGCTTCCGGTGACCTATGCTTTGAGTCAGCCAGAGCTACCTTCGAAACTGGCCTTCACTATTGGAACAGGCCTGTGGCTTCTGGGGTTGATCTGGGAATCCGTGGCCGACCAGCAGAAATTTGCATTCAAGAACAATCCGGCCAATGCTAATCGCTGGATTGACACAGGCCTGTGGAAATACTCCAGGCATCCAAATTACTTCGGCGAAATACTGCTATGGTGGGCCCTGTTCATCGCTGTTTTGCCGGTACTTTCTGGCTTGGCCTGGCTCACCGTTATAGGTCCCATATTCATTACGTGCATCTTACTTTTCTTCAGTGGAATACCTCCCCTGGAACGTCGCTACAAAGAGAAGTACGGAGAGAATGCTGAATTCCAGCGATATCATCAGGGAACCAGCATGCTCATTCCCTGGTTTCCAGCACGTAATCGTCAGTAACGTTCGGTATTTCTGTTATTCAGGGTCAATGGATCCTACGGTAAATCAGGATTATCCCGAAACATTGAATCTTGCTGCCACAGGAGCATCTTTTGAAAGGGGGGCTAAAGTCACAGGAACCGGGAAAAACGATAAGGGAAATCAGATAGAATCGGCGCTCTGGAAATGCGCGGTCTCTGAGGGCGCGCTACTGGGCCACAAACAATAGATTGCCGTTGTTAAAAAGCCCGGGCTCCAGCTCTCTAATCTGAATGTATCTTCCATCCTCGGATCGAATGAACTGGAATCCTGACGCATTCTGAACCAGACTGCCAGCAGGACCATTTAACCTGAATGTAAGACTTTTTTCCGTGCCCTTTAGGCTGGCCTGTATTTCCGAGCCTTTCTTTTCCAATGTCAGTTCATAAACCACAAGTTCGCCGGATTTCCAGTCCACGGCCTTGAAATTCTTGAAGCTTAGCCAGGGATTGTTTTCATCCAGACCAAACCATCGCTCCTTTTTCGGATGTGGATTGCGAAAAGCGACCAGCGGCTCCGATGCAGGGGAGGCACTGGGACCGGACCGGGCCACCAGGCGGATGCTATAGGCGCCAGGTTCCTTGAGTTCCAGACTTTCGCTCATTAAATTGCCAGAAGCAGGCACGCTCTTTACCTTTTCGTATTCTTTTCCGGGCAATTGAGCGAGTAGCACATCGTAATCGGTGGCATCGTCCTGGGCTTTCCATTTCAGACGCACGGTGCCTTCGCCTGAAGTGTGAATTCCCAATAACTGGGGTGCCTCCAGACTTTTGATGGAGCGCTCGGCGGTAAGAGTTACCGATGTGCGTCCGTATACCAGCGGGCTGGTAGGTCCCGATCCGGCACGATTTACTGCAATAATTCTGTATCCATACCACTGCCCGGGCTTCAGAGAATTTGTATCTTGAAAACTTGCTTCAGATGTGCGAAACGGTCCTTCCCATTTCTTGCTGGAAGGATCATACCTGTACACTAGATACTGATTTACCCCTGGAGAAGCATCCCATTCTATCTTGATCTTCCCCTGCAGACTACCGCGACTGATTTGAACTCCTGTAACCATGGCCGGAGGTAGATTGTCACCGGCCGCTGTAAGAACCAGGGGACGACTCCACATTCCCTTGATATTCGTATCTACTTTGCGAATCCTGTAAGTATAGCGAGCACCCGGAGAAATACGATAGTCTTTAAATTCCTGTACCCTGCTGGTTCCGAGAGGCTGCCAGCTGGCGCTGGAATCGTCCCATCTCTGTATTTCGAAGGAACTGGCGGATGATTGCCAGGTGAGATGAGCATAGATCTGAGTTCCTTTTTGAACTACCCTGCCTCCCAGTATTTCAATTCTTGTAGAT
>JBHIXQ010000131.1:6410-6650 GCA_041984705.1 Leptonemataceae bacterium
GACTCAGCACCCTGTAGGCGTAGGGACGACCGGGTTCCACTGTTGTATCTTTAAAGAGAGTTCCTGTAGAATAACCCACCGTCTGGAAATCCAGGGAGCCTTCGCCATAGGCCGCCCTTTGAATCTCGTAGGCCAGGGCCGTAGGCACAGGACTCCAGGAGATTTCTACATGCCTGGCGGATTCGCCTCTGGATGCCAGCACCTGTTCCGGTGCCGGTAGATTCTCCGGCACATCTCTGG
>JBHIXQ010000132.1:0-6617 GCA_041984705.1 Leptonemataceae bacterium
ACGTTACTTCAATCATCCAGACTGCCGCCGGTATAAGGATTTTTACCCGGGCCAACGGAAGCGGAGAATCCACTCAAGGCGATGACCGCGGAAAGCAGGGCGGTGACCGTAACGATAGAAACGATCGCAACGACAGAAATGACAGAAACGACCGTGGCGGAGATCGAAACGACAGAAATGATCGAAGCGGCGGCCGCAGAGGCCGAGACCGGGAAGCGGCCAGCGGTGGCGGCGGAAGACGACGCGGCGGCGGCGGAAGATAGGCGCATTTAAATATTGGAAAAGCCCGGGAGCCTATCCCGGGTTTTTTCGTCTTCGGGCATTCGCTCCAGCATCCAACGAAACGGACGATTCCTGCAATCGTACTGACAGCTGGTCCAAAGGTACGCTCCATCATCAGTCCAGTTACCCTGGACAAAACCGGAAATAATCCCTCCAACCACTGGATCTTTCGTTACAGAACGGAAATGCTTCCGTTACCCCCCTGACACAATATTGTAACAGAAAAGGTCGCATACTCTTCAATTATAGCATAGACATATACCAGATGAAATACGGAATGATTACGTTCCACTTTCATATTGGCTACAAATTGGAGAATAAAATGATTCGATCAAAGAGAAGGCTATTACAAGCCTCCCTTACCGCGGCCATGGTTGCCTGGGTTTTCGGAGGATCTGAAGTTAGCGCCGAAGACGGACAGCTCAAAATGCGGCTCGGTGCCGAAATATGGCCAAGATTTGAAATGCTGGATCGCCAACCTACCGGCCCGGATACAGCAGGCTCTGGAAGTGAGAATACCGGCTTTGGCTTGGGACGAGCTCGCTTCGACTTTCGCGGCAGACATTACAAAGGTAACGAAAAGGGAGTGGGGTTTAGATTTACCCTGGAACAGGAACAGAATCCTCCGGATTCCTGCTCAGGTTTCAATTGCAGCAGCGATAATCCTTACTACATGAAGGTAAAATATGCTTTCGTCGACCTGCCGGTAACAGACTGGATGGCTGTTCGATTCGGACAGCAGCATACACCGGTAGTAGATGGCCAGGCAGGAGTTTCCCTGCAGAAGATCTGGGGTCACAGATACATTGCGAAGGCTCCCTGGGATGACTTTGGAACCTCTCCTTCTACAGAACGAGGAATCAGTGCTCTGTTTTCTTTTGACTACTTCTCCGCGCACTTTCTGCTCTCCAACGGAGAAGGAAGCGATGCGAACAATGCTCAGGCAAGACTGAAAGGAATGACTACTCCGTCGAGTGTTCTGACTTCACTCAGCAATGGAGTTACTTCGAACTATGGTCTGGACTTTACCGGAATGCTAAGCTTCAGCCCTCTGGGAAAGAAAGGAACACATAGAATACACATAAACACTCCATTTCGCGTACAGAACGCTATAGGACTTTCAGGTCAGGATACCAGCCTTCCCGCAATAGATGCCTGTACCAATTCTGTGACTATGGTAGCGTCAGGACCTACACCCAGTGCAACGTGCGCGAACATTATGACTACCCTGCGACCGGCTATCTACAAGGGAAATGCCCGGGCCGCGAAGGACTACTACACTGGTGTGGAACTGGATTATGAACTGGTGACTCCGGAATTCGAATCCACCATTGGTGCCGGATTCATTCAGAAAGTGGACCGTCGCGGGACCGCCTATCGAATCAGGCCAGATGTAACTCTGAACGGAACATTCACAGACCTGGGAAACAATTATTTATCCCAGGCAGACCAGCGCGGCGATATGGTGTATCTTTTCTGGCATGGTCGTTATCGCTTCCTGGGGGCTTTCGTGCGATTTGCAACAGGCAATGGTAGTGGAAGCACATCCAATAACCTGGCTACCCACGATAATAGAGATTACTGGCGTCAGATTCTTGCACTGGATGCTGCAGATAATACCATCGGGAACCTGACTTATTCAGAAGCCCTGGCTGTGGATTTTGGTAGAGCCACTTTCACAGAATGGATAGCTGGAGTTACCTGGCATGTGAACGACTATTTCAAGGTCAGCCTGGGATGGTCTCAGGTTACTGCCACGGATTCACGCGGTGGACCGGCCAAATCCTCTGCTCTGGATGCATTTACACTTCCTGGTGGAGATACAATTTCTGAAACCCTGGCAGATTCCAGCACCTTCGCACAAATCCCCACTTTCTACCAGAATCTGGGATACAACAGTTCCAGCGGGTTTAGAATCCAGGACTATTCAGGTCAAAAAGCGAGGGACCAGCAGATATTCATCCGAGCAAGCTTCAAGCTGGAAGGTGAATTCACTGTTGAATAAGACCTCTCTTTAAATCAGTAGCAAGGCCCGGTTCCAGAAACCGGATCCAAGCTATTAGAGTTCAAAAAAAGCGAAGAGTCTCTGGCTCTTCGCTTTTTTCTTTCTGGTGGGCCGTGCAGATGCTCTCAGGGTTTAGCTATTCCTGCCATTCAAGACAGAACTGAGGTTATCTATTAGCATGGAAATCTCTGCGGATGTGGTGCTGGCTCCCAGGGATATGCAGAGCGCCGTTGAGTTATCGTAAGATCCATTCCCCAGTTCCAGCAAAACCCTGGAAGGGCTATGAAGCCCCTCTTTGCCACAGAGAAAGCCCACTTCCTGATGGTTCTTGGCAATGTGAGTCATAACTCGATCCGGAGGCACGTCCGAAAGCAAAATGGCGGAGGTATTGGCCAGTCTATTCTGACTCTGGCCTATGAAAGATATACCTGGAAGTTTGCTTCTGAGCTCTCGCTCGAACAGATCTCTCAACGTTTTCATTGAGGCCAGCTTCTGGGATAGATTTTCCTGGCTCCATGCCCAGGCCTGAGCCATGCACTGAATGCCCAGCCGGTTTGGCATTCCGGGCCGTACATTCAGCTCCTCTCCAAAGAGCAGAGCCACCGGCGGCTGCTTTCTATAGAGCAAGGCACCGGAGCCGGCCAGCCCTCCAAATTTATGGCCGGACAAAGATATTGTATTGGCCCGACTACCAAACCAGGAAGGGCTGTATTTTCCCGGAATCTGGCTGGCATCGCAATGAAAATGGATTCCGAACTCTTCGCAAATGGAACCCACTTCTTCTACGGGCTGTACAGCACCGATTTCGCCGCTGGCATACATCATACTTACCAGCACCGTATCTGTGCCAGCATTATCGCGGATAAAGTCCACATCGGCTACTCCGTTCTGATCACAGGGAATCAGAAGTACATCATAGCCAAGATTTCGAAGATATTTTGCCTGCTCGTAGATGCTGCTGTGTTCCAGAGCAAAGATCAGTACCTTGTTTCTCAAAAACGAAGCATCCGTCAGACCGGATCCCATGTAACGATGATATAGAAATTCAAGCGCAAGACGATTCGACTCTGTGGCGCCGGAGGTAAAGGCAATCTGGTATTCCTCCAGCCCGGGACCACCGGCAATGGTGGTCCTGGCACTTTCCAGCCAGGCCGGAGAGGCACCCACCCTGGCTCCTGACAGAAGAGCCGGATCTGCATCAACCCATTCAAGGATTCTATCCCGCATTCGGGGCTCCAGAGGAGCGGAGGAGTTGTAATTAAAGTAGCCTCGCATTCAAGTGGTGATCACAATCGGAAAAGTAGTTCCATTACTTTCCAACTGCTTCTTTGCCTCCCGGAGCTATTCTTGATTGTTTGCTCCATTCTGCTCGGATTCCATGGACCAGTTTCCAGTCAAAACCATTTGCATTTAGAATAGAACATTATTTAGAGTTCAAAGTTTCTCTATAGACGTTGAATGCCCGGTGATCGTAACAACAAAAAATGACTTTTTCCAGAGTGCTCTCTTTGTTTATCGCATTGCGTACAGTACGCACAGCGACTGCTGCAGCCTCCTCCAGAGGATAGCCATACACCCCGGTTGAAATCGAGGGAAAAGCAATGGAGCGCAGACGATGTGTCTCTGCGACATGGATGCTGGCTCGATAGCAACTGGCCAGTAGCTCCGGTTCCCCGGACTGGCCTCCTCTCCATATCGGTCCCACGGTATGGATTACATTCGCCGAAGGAAGCTTGAACCCTGGAGTCATCACGGCCTCGCCGGTGGGACATCCACCAATGGATCTACAGGCCTGTAGCAACTCTGGTCCGGCCGCACTATGTATGGCTCCGTCCACTCCCCCTCCGCCGGCCAGCGCTTCATTGGCCGCGTTTACAATTGCATCCACTTTCAAAGTGGTAATATCCCCTTCAAAGACTTCCAGTTCCGTCATCTGCAGCCCCCTGATTCCTCGTAAAGATCTGTATCTTTCGTTGACCCATTCTACAGGCCTGAAGAATAGATCTCTATGGAAAATAATGGTTCATTTCCGCCTCAGGTAGTCAACACTGTGCGACTGATTTTTCTGGCTCTAATCGCCGGTTGCATAATGTTTGCTGCGGTCACTCTGATGACGGATGCAAATCGCGAAATGCAGGATCCGACAACCTATCTTGTGGTAGGTATAACGATAGCATTGATCGGGATCTTCGGGGTATATTTCTTCACTTTGAAGAAAACTCCATCGCCTGCGCAATGGACTACAAATCATATCATGGGATATGCCATGGTGGAAGGAGCCACGATGGTGAATCTGGTTTTCTTCTTTATGGGCGGAAACAGTCTCTTTCTCTATGTAGCCGGAGCATCCCTTCTGGCTCTCATCTCTCGCTATCCACGGAACCCGGGCAGCTCCGGAGAGGGGCAGGACCTGCGCTCACCTGGATCGTTCGAATCGTGAAAGGATCGAATACACAGCCGGCACCACTACCAGCGTAAGCGCAGTAGATACCGTCATTCCACCGATTACGGCAATGGACATGGGAATCCTGGATTCTGCTCCGGGGCCAATGGCCAGAGCTGGTGGAATGGCGGCCGCAATGGCAGACAGAGAAGTCATCAGGATTGGACGAAGGCGAACCATACCGGCCTCCAGCAGTGCCTCCTTCACCGGCATGAATTCCTTCCGACGTAGCTCGTTGGCAAATTCTACCAGTAGAATGGAGTTCTTTTTGGAAATCCCCATAAGCAGGATGAGTCCAATCATGCTATAGAGGTTCAAACTCTGGCCGGTAATGTACAGTGCCAGAAAGGCGCCTGAAACAGAAAAAGGCAACGCCATCAATACCGAGATCGGATGAAGAAAGCTATTGAACTGAGCTCCCAGCACCATGTAAGCCACAAGAATGCCCAGCCACAAAGCCACACTCAGACTGGTAAAGGCTTCTTCGAATTCACGGCTACCGCCTCCAGGATAATACCCGTAATCGTCCCTTAGAAGTTTCCGGGCAATATCCTCGGCTTTTCGGGTAGCTTCGGACTGCCCCACCCCTTCCTTGAGATTCGCAGAAATCTGTATGGCCCTCTGGCGATCAATCCTGGTTAGATTCAGAACCGTAGGCTGGGTTTGAATTTTTGCTACTTCGGGCACAGGGACCAGTTCGCCGTAGCCATTTCGCACGTTGAGATCTCGAATATCATCTGGATGGCTCCATTGATCCTTGAGCAACCTCAGACGAATATCGTACCTTCGCCCGTCTCCAGTGAATCGACCTTCGCGCACTCCTCCCATGGCAATCCCCACCGTATCAACCAGGTTCTGCATGGTAACTCCTCTGAGGGCAGCCTCCTGACGATCGGGAATTACCTGGACTTCAGGCATTCCCTCGCGATAGTCCATGCTGGCATCTTCGTAGAGCCCGGTGGATTCCATTTCTGCAAGTATTGCATCGGCTGACTTCTTCAATTCATCCCAGTTTCCGCCTCGAATGCTGAATTCCACTGGCTGACTTCTTCGCGCAGAAAGCCCTCTGCTGGAGAAATCGAAAAGAAAGGCCCGCATACCATCGATTCCGTTGATTTCCTTTCGCAGCACATCCATAAACTCATACTGGCCAATGTCCCTTTCCGATTTCCCTTTGAGACTGACGAAGTACACACCTGTATTCGCCTCTCCACCGCCAAATCCTCCCACAATGGATAGAAAACTGGTCACTTCCGATCTGCCATTCAGAAACTTTTCAATGTTCTGACCCTTCTCGTCTGTATGATGGATGGAAGAACCCATGGGCGTTTCAAAGCGAACTCCAAATTGACTCTGGTCCTGGGGAGGAACAAATTCTCGATTAATCACCAGGAGTATACTGAGCGATAGAGTAAACACAACGGCCGAAGCCAGAACGGTCAGATAGGGATGGTTCAGGACTCGAACCAGTATTCTCTGATAGAGGGTAGATATCGCCTCAAGTGTCTTGCGTACGGCCCGGACCAGTCGTGGTTCCCTTTCCTGATGCACCAGAGTCAGGGAGGCTCGCATGGGGGTTAGAGTAACAGCATCCAGAAGCGAAAGTGACTCCTTCCATAAAGGCCACCGGAAGGAAGATGGCTACGATGGCCACGCTGGCAGCCACGGCAGCGAATGTAATCTGTCTGGCTCCGTCTCTGGCCGCCTTCACTCTGTCTTTACCCATTTCAAAGTGACGGATGATATTTTCCAGAATCATGATGTTATCATCCACCACGATTCCGATGGCTAGAGATAGCGCCAGAAGCGTAAACAGATTCAGGGTAAAACCCATAAAATAGATGATGATGAATGTCCCTATGATGGAGGTAGGAATAGAGAGAATGA
>JBHIXQ010000133.1:0-282 GCA_041984705.1 Leptonemataceae bacterium
CGGTATTTACACATTCATTCAAGAGTCCCTGGCTCTCTTTCAGGGGCCCATTCTGGCCATCCTGGTTCTGGGAATTCTCAGTCGCAGACCCACTCCCTCCGGAGGTTTTCTGGCATTGCTTACAGGATTGCTGGTGGCTGCTCTGCTTCGACTGGTTCTGGATTGGAATATGCTCTACGTAGCATTTGGAAGCTGTGTATTCAGTGGACTGTTTCTGATGATTGCCGTTCGCCTTTCGCAGCCTCCAGAGCCGGACCATATCCAGGGGCTTACCCTGCGATC
>JBHIXQ010000133.1:353-6602 GCA_041984705.1 Leptonemataceae bacterium
TGCTTCCCGGGCCCCTTCATTACCGGGATTCGCTCAAAGGCTGGAAGGATCTAAGGATCTGGGCTGTTGTTTTGATAGCCATTCAAGTTTTCCTTTACTGGATCTTCTAGGTATATCGCGCGGATTTGACACTATGGCGGACAAAAATAGCGAAAGCCAGGTTAATTCCGGTGCAAATACAGATTCTGTAGCGGGTGCAGAAAATCAAGAAGGCCAGGCTCGAAGAAGCATTCGTCAGACACTTTCGCTTTTACCAGGCAGAAGATGGGATTATTTCCTTCTCTCGCTGGTGGTAATCGATACCCTTCTTCTGTTACTTCGTGGCTCCTACGATGTTTTTCTGGATCGCCGGGTTTCTCTGGGGCTTATCGGGTTTGACTTCTTCGTTTTAACTCTCTGGGGCATCGATTTTCTGCGGAAGCTCTGGAAAGAGGAAGATCGATGGAGATTCATCACCAGAAACTGGTATGAAGTGGTGGGTCTTGTGCCCATAGTAATGCTTCGTCCATTCCTGCTACTTAGAGGACTGAAGCTGGGGATCGCATTCTACAAGCTGGGAAAAGCATCCGAGAATGTTAGCCAATCTCTGACCCGGGAGATCACATTTCGCTTTCGCGACATCATTGTAGATACCATTGCAGATGCTGTATTTCTGCAATCTCTGGGTCGTGTGGAAGAAGTGATGAGCCGACTGAATTACGCAGAGCTTGCGCGAAAGGCTTTTCAGAACCATCAGGAGGAGCTGGATGCCCTGGTAAAAGACTCACTTCATTCCAAGAGCATGATGGGAGAGCTCAGTCGAGTACCCTTCATGGATGGGTTCATAAATCGGATCGGCACCGATGTAAGCAAGATTATCAGCGAGGTGCTGGAAGCGGAAGTAGCGGGAAGCATCATGAAAGAGATTACCAGGGGTATTCTTGCGGAGATGCATGAAAGGGTTCGTCAGCTGGATGTAGAAAGGATCACATCGGATGGTCGGACTCGAAAGCGATGGTCTGCCACGGTCCAGACCTCGGAGGACCTCGCCGAAATGAATACAGATCCAGGCTCCAGGGGAGTGGAGTCATGAGACCTGTCGGCTATCCATTCAATTGTTGCGTCTGAGATTCACTACCCCATCATTTCAAATTCCGGCATTGATTGTCCTTTATATGCAGCCAGAGCGCCAGTTTCACCGGTTTCCGGCAGCCATGAAGTCCTTATGATTTCACAATTGAGTTGATCTACAGAGCGGTTCCATTTAGGTTTCGTCATGGACCTGGGAGTTAATGATAAGGTATATTTCCTGGCGGCTTCCACCAGGGGGCTTGGTCGGGCGGTAGCTCATGAATTAAAGGAATCCGGCGCATCCGTATTTTTGGGCGGCAGGGACGAAGAAACTCTGCTGCAAACGCTCAAAGAGATGGGTGCAGATCAGGATCGTAAGGTACACGGCGCGGTGCTGGATGTTTCGTCTGCAGATAGCATAGAGAAATGGATAGAAGAGGGATTGCATACCTTTGGACGGATGGATGGTCTGCTGGTGAATGCCGGAGGCCCCCCTGCAGGAAAATTCAAAGACTTTGATGATTCGGATTTTGATGCTGCCTATCAGTTAACCTTGATGAGTGCTGTGCGAATGATCCGTGAATCATTGCCCGCCCTTCGAGGTAGCAAAGGGAACATTCTTATTGTTACATCCCTTTCGGTGCGCGAGCCGGTGGACAATCTCATTCTTTCCAACGTATTTCGAAGCGGCGTCAATGCACTCATGAAAACCCTGTCGAGAGAGCTCATAGATGATGGCATTCGTACGAACTGTATTGCCCCGGGATTGATATCTACGGATCGACTGGAAAAAATCGAAAAATCCACGGCAGAAGCAACGGGAAAGAACCAAAACGAGGTGCGAAAAGAAATGCAGGCAGGTATTCCCATGCATAGATACGGGGACCCATCGGAATTCGGCCGAGTAGGTGCCTTTTTACTTTCGCCGGCTGCCTCCTACATAAACGGTGAATCGATTCAGGTGGATGGAGGACTGGCGAAAGGCGTATGACTCAATCCATGAAAGAACAGAAAAGCGGCGAAGGTGGATCGAGCCGGCCTCTGGTAGGAATTATCATGGGCAGTAACTCAGATTGGGATACCATGAAAGGTGCTCGAGACATTCTCAAAGAGTTTAGTGTTCCCTTCGAAGCTCTGGTTGTGTCAGCTCACCGCACTCCGGAAAAGATGTATGAGTATGCATCCCAGGCCAGGGGAAAGGGTATCCAGGTGATTATTGCGGGCGCCGGTGGGGCTGCCCATCTCCCAGGAATGACTGCTTCATTGACGACGCTTCCGGTGATAGGCGTGCCTGTTCAGAGCAAGGCACTCAGCGGATTGGATTCGTTGCTCTCTATTGTGCAAATGCCTGCAGGCATTCCGGTGGCCACCACAGCCATCGGTAGCTCAGGAGCAAAGAATGCAGGTCTTCTTGCCGTTCAAATATTAAGTCTTAAGGATGAAAGCCTGGCTTCCAGGCTGGAAAACTACCGCCAGTCATTGAAGGAAATGGTGGATCAAATGAAGCTGGAAGACTGATCCGGCTCATTTTTTCTGGCTGCATGTCATCTGTTCGAAAGCCCGTTCTTCCGCCGGCCACCCTGGGAATCCTGGGGGGCGGACAACTGGGGCGAATGATGGCCCAGGAAGCCAGAAGGATGGGCTACGGAGTTGCGGTTCTGGATCCCTCACCAGGTTGTCCTGCATCTCATCTTGCAGACCACCATATCCAGGCAGATTTTTCGGATGCTGCTGCCGTGCGAAAGCTGGCTTCTCTCTCTGCCGTAATGACTTTTGAATTCGAAAATGTGGATCCTTCCGTAATGGATGGCCTGGAGTCCTTTCCATCCCTGGATCCACTGTTTATTAGCCGAAACCGCTGGAGAGAAAAGAACCTGGCTCGAAATCTAGGAATCTCCACCGCTCCCTTTTTTGCTGTCAATTCCCTGGCCGATCTGCGATCTGCCTGCGCGAATCCAGAGATCCAGAAATGTAAGGGTGCCATTCTGAAAACCTGTGAAGGCGGCTACGATGGAAAAGGACAGTGGAGATTGCGAGAGGAGGATTTGGATGCCGCAAAGACTGCCATTTCCATCGATCAATTCGCTGAGTCTCTAAACCAGGAACTTCGAACAATATTTACCGGCGCGCGTGCCGACTTTTCATCCGCGACCAGGGGAAGCGATGCGACTGCCTTCGAACCCTCAATCGCAATGGTCTCGGAACAAACTCCGGAGTTCATCCTGGAAGGTATGGTGGACTTTTCTCTTGAATTCAGCATTGTAGGCACAGGATTTTCCGACGGAAGCTTCCATTGCTATGCTCCTGTGCGAAACGAACATAGAAATGGCATTCTTCATAGAAGCCTTTCTTCTGCGAATCTGGAAAAGGAATCCAGGGACCTGGCTGTGCAGTATGTCAGCAGCCTTTCGCAGCACTTCCGTTACGTAGGGACCTTTGCTGTGGAATTCTTTCTGGATAATGGAAGGCCTGTATTCAATGAGATGGCTCCCCGTCCGCACAACTCCGGCCATCTTACCATGGATGCTAAAATAAGCTCTCAGTTCGAGCAGCATATTCGCGCAATCTGTAATCTACCTGCAGGCTCTTCGGAAGCACTCTGCGAAGCAGTAATGATCAATCTGATAGGTGAAGACAATAGCGACTTTTCGGGATTGGAGAAAGCGCTTGAAATTCCTGGTCTTCGCTTTCACTGGTATGGTAAGACCGAGTCCCGGAAAGGACGTAAAATGGGACACATTACTGCCATTCATCAGGACCTATTTGAAGCAGAGAAAAGGGCGGATCAAGCCTTTGAATGTCTTGGATGGGTAAGGCAATAGCCCAGCAATCGGTGGCAGCCAGAGCCCAGAAATAGATCGGCCAGGGCCAGAACTCCGATTCTACGATTGCTCATGAGATAGAGCGGAGTCCAGGAGGGTCGGAATTTATTTTTGAATCTGAACAGACCCATGCTGCTGAAAGCAGGTCGCATCAAGTAGTAGCTGGCGAATTTTCGTGGTTTTTCGAAGTAGCTCAGCGAATCTCCGTTTAGTATGGGATACCCGTTCGCCGCGCTCGATGTTGTATCATAGACCGGGAATTTGAAATGCCGGGAAAGTCTTAGAAAAGGGACTTCGCCCAGGCTCAAGACCTGGATTCCCTGATTTCGTGCCAGCGAAACAGATTCCAGAATCAGAGCTTCCATGGTTCCCACAGGAGCAGATCCGGCTCTAAGCAATACTTCCAGGTGTCTTGCACGGGGCCCATTGCGAGACCACCCTACAATGGCCTGGATGGTACCTTCCTTTCTGTAGAGCAGAGCCTGCTCCCAGAAATCCGCGTGATTCTGATACAGGTGCTTCAGGGATGGTCGTAATCGATAATGAGAGCGATTTCGCAAGTCCGCGAGGTTTTCGTTCAGGAAAGTTATGTCTTCTTGCGAAAGTTGATCCAGTATCTCTACTTTTCCTTTTCTTAATGCTCTCCTGCGCAGTTCCCTGAGGCTCCGATGGGGCTGCCATGGCGCCGGTCCATCCAGCATCAGAAATGCTTCGATGCCGCTCTGTCTGCTGTACCAGCCCTGTTCACCCAGTACAGATCTATGAACAGGATCACATCCGCGAATTAATATATTCCTGCTATCTGCTTCCGCCTTTAAAGCTTCAACTAGATCCAGATTCGAACCCACCAGCGCTGTATAGATCCAGTCTCTTCTGGATCGGATCAGACCAAGGCTCATTGGGTGAAAGCCTTGAGCATCGGTAGTTTCTGGCGATGAATCTTTGATGGACCAGCTCAGTGGAAGTCTTGGCAGTCTTCGCATTCTAATCTCTTTTTTCGCTCTTCCCTGGGATTGTCCCAGGAAAGGGTTTGACGCATGCCCGATCTGTCCCTTGCTTAAAGAACAAAGAAACAAGGAGGAAGTATGGCACTAACTTTGCCTGATTTACCCTATCCCAAAAACGGACTCGAGCCTCATATATCCGCAAACACGCTCGAGTTTCATTATGGAAAGCATCACAATGCTTATGTAACAAATGGAAACAAGCTTATCGAAGGTACTCCTTTCGAGAAAGCAGACATTGAAACCATTATCAAGGAAACAGCAAAAGATTCCTCCAAAGTTGGCATATTCAATAATGCTGCCCAGGTTTGGAATCATACTTTTTACTGGAACTCAATGAAGCCAAACGGCGGTGGCGAGCCCAAAGGTCCCATTGCAGACAAGATTCAGTCTGATTTTGGTGGACTCGACAAATTCGTAGAAGAATTCAAAACAGCGGCAGCAACTCAATTCGGTAGTGGCTGGGCCTGGCTTGTTCTGGATGGCGGAAAACTCAAGGTTGTAAAGACTCCCAACGCGGAGAATCCTATTGTAACCGGCCAAAAGCCTATTCTAACCATTGATGTGTGGGAACATGCATACTATCTGGACTATCAGAATAAGAGACCCGATTATATCTCTACTTTTGTTGAAAAGCTGGTGAATTGGGACTTCGCGTCCAAGAATCTGGAAAGCTGATTTTCAGGCTCGATTCTTAAGAACCTCCAGGGGATAGCCATGGGAGAGAAACTGTAGAAAGGCTCGCCACGGCGGGCCTTTCTTATTGTACCTTTAAGTCAGATTGGGCGGACATCAAGAGAGCGGTATGTCTGGATTTCACGTTTTCTATGGCCTGATGCACGGGAACGGCGGCTTCGGCAAAAAGTTCAAGTCCCCACTTTTCGGGGGCCTTTCGGGGACCATATGTACGACAGGGATCTGCAACGATACACATCGCTCCCATTTCCTGAGCAAAAATACACCAGAGCCTTGCTCGTTCGGCTACGGACGATTCATAGAATAGATCTCCGAGAATAACAATGTCCGGACTGTGGCGGGGAAGTACGGATTCAGGAGTATCAAAAAGCTCCAGGTCATCTGTTTTCAGTTGCACTCCATTTCGTCTGGCCATAGCCAGCGTTACCTTTAAAGCCTGGCTGTCATGGTCCGTAGCAATCACATCGCTACCCATTTTCGCAAAAGCCACAGCCGCCAATCCTGAACCGCAACCGAGCTCTAGAACTCGAAGGTTTATTAATTCGAGCTCTGTATCCAGCGCGAAGCGGGCCAGCATTCTGGATCCTGGCCATACAATGCACCAGTAAGGAATTTCGTTTCTGTATTCCTCATCCAGACTGCCTGCATACTGCCAGAAGGAACTGAAATCAATTGCT
>JBHIXQ010000134.1:0-269 GCA_041984705.1 Leptonemataceae bacterium
TGCTTCGATAGGCCATCTAGAAGTTACAGAAAGGATTCTGCCCGGGCAAGCAAGTGAAAACCGAAATTCATCTATAGCAATCCATCCATCTTCGACAACGAGGCCTAGAAAGGTGCTCCAGGATTTTCGTTCAGGAAGTAATGAACCGTGGACAGGAAACTCCGGAAGCGGATCAGAAGTATTATAGAAGCAAATCAGAAGTATATATTAGAAGGGACCGTCCTCAATCCTGTCTTCTACCTTTGAATCGGGCGGCCCAACAATCCATT
>JBHIXQ010000134.1:279-6577 GCA_041984705.1 Leptonemataceae bacterium
GGTTGCCGAGCTACCAGATATTCCAGATGCTCTTTCGCTTTATCTTTCCTGCCCATATCCAGATACAGCTCCGCAAGAAACGAACGATTATTAAAAAACTCCGGAGCCAGTTCTACAGCCCGCTCCAGATGATCCGCTGCCCTGTTCTTATTGCCTACAGAAATGGGCCATCCGGGAGCCTGATGAAAGAGCCTGCCCAGAGCTCTATGTGGTCCGGCAAAGAAGAAGTTCTCGTTTTCCTTCAGTACAACTTCCATGGACTGTTTGAATGGATCAATGCTGGCCAGAGATGCCATGATGCCTCTACAAATCCCCAGCTGTCCTGCGTTGGATGCATACCAGAAGTTTCCATAAATAGCCCGGGGATTCATGTTGATAGCTTCTCTCCCATAGTTAGTTCCGTGTTCGTAGTACACTTCACGCTTCTTATCGTCACGGGTAAAAAGCCCTTTGTAGAAATAGACGCTACTTAACTTCCCGCAAATCAGGTCTTCTTCCGGGAATTCGGCCTTGAGAGCCAGCAGCGCTTTTTCGGCTTTGTCCAGATTGCCTTCGCTTTCGCGCTGATCGATCCATTGATTTATATCGAATAACCTTTCTTTGATCTCGCTCATTGTGACTTCCCCTGAATAATTGCTATGACCTCAAACGATACCCCACCACCATCAATCGATGGCATCCTCCCCTACATCGTTGGGCTCCACTATGGGTTCGGTGAGATCCTCCATTCCATGAAGCAGACCCTCAATATCGCTTTTGAGGCGCCGGGTAACATTTTCCACAGTAGCTTTCTTTTTCTTTTTATAGTCCGAGTAATAGTCCGCCAGATCAAAGGCTGGTGCGAATCTAACATGGGCCGTTCTTGGAAGAATAGATGGTTCTCCACCAATCATTCGGGGCTTTCGTCTGTAAACATAGGTTTCAAACCTGGTAAGCCATTCGAAGAATCTTTCCGGGGTCGGGTTGGAGGTCAGATAGTCCTTTTTTATTACAACAAAATCGAATGCCGTGAGGGTTTCTCGTAGCATCCAGTCTTTTTCGTCATCGCTTAAGCGAGGCACAGAAGGGTCCGGATACTCCAGCACCACCAGTTCATAGGCGGAGATCACCTGTCGCAATTTCTGGATAGCATCACCTGACCTGTCATAGTTCTTGATCTGAAATTTATCGGCGATTCCATCCAGAATTCTGTGACGCAGCCTGCCTATGCGAAAATCGAATCCCTTTTGAGGCTCCAGAGGTATCTGATACTCCTGTTCGGCCTTCTCCAGAAGAATACGACCAATGGTTAGAAACCGTCGAAGCAGATTCTTATTCCCCGGATTGATCTTAAGAATCTTCTCAAGTTTTCCGGTATGAGACTCCAGTGTATCGCGTACTTCCTCTTTGCTACTGCGAATGGTATACTTTACCGCCGCCGGAAGTACTACCAGAGATGAATTGGGATCTTCCTTTCGCGCATCCTCCAGGCCCCAGAACCCCAGCTGAATGGCGCCAGGCTGAAATGGCATGAGAGAATCATTTTCTCCGCTAGTAGGCTCCCCCTCGGGGTATATAACAAGCTTACCTTTCTTCTGTTTCAGGATGTCCCTGGACATCTTCAGGGATTCCCGATCTGCAATACCTGCGATGACCGAATAGGCCCCTACCTGTCGAATTACTTCCCCTATAAGGCCACCACTCCATTCGAACACCTGCCTGGAGGCCATAAAGTTGAATCGGGAACCCATGACCTTTGAGATAGCCATGGTTACTGGAGGCTCGGCCGTGCTGGGATGATTGAGAGCCATAAGAATTCTTCTATCCTGGAGACTTCGGAGTTTTTCTTTGTCGCCAGGAAGGATATCTATCTCTTCTATATTTTGAAGAATCTTTAATAATGGCCATTCCAGCAGATCCGCGAACCACAGAAGAGGCAAATTGAAGGAAGGACCTATAAAGGCTTGCATGAATCACTCCTCAGCTTTGTTTGTGTATGGAACGCTACAGGGAAGTGGAGGCTTCCTATCGCGAACCATAGAGGCATGTTTCTAGCCTCGAATGAGGGTCTGTCAATCCTAAATCCCAGATGGGAGCGGATCCAGGAACCGGGAGGACAATCTGTCACAGGAAAAAAGACAACATCCACGACTTCCATTTAAGCGTCAGCTAACCATATTTGCGGAGTCACCACAGCTAAAGAAAACCATCGAGTATGATGCCACGGGCATCAACCTGTCCAGAGGTGGCATACTACTTTCCAGCAGAGCCGACTTCGCAGAGGGAAACCGATGCACCCTGACGTTCCATGATGTGAACGAAAGCACCGTGAGTAGAACAGGAATAATACGTCGCGTACAAACTCCACCAGATATGAACCTGCCGGAGCCAGAACATCTTTATGGCATTGAGTTCGATGAGCTCATTTCAGAAGAAGCGCTGGCAACCATGATAGGCACTACTTCCTGACCCACTGAGTAATCTTCGTCAGCCCGGGTTTATCCATCATCATTCAGCTGGCAGTTCCCCTCTTACCCGGGTGATTTAGCCAGGAAGGATGGGCTGCGAAACTTCCTTTCCAGATAGAAAATCCCGGTACATGAAGGCCGAGTCCTTGGGATAACGTTTCTGCGAAGGATAATCCACATAGATTAGACCGAATCTGGGTCGGTAGCCTTCCGCCCATTCGAAATTATCCATGAAGCTCCATACAAAGTAGCCCTGAATTTTGGAAGATACCCGGGAAGCACGAAGAGTGGCATCCATATAATCCTGGAGATACTTCTGTCGTTCCAGATCAGCAACCCGGCCCTGATTCAAGGAGTCAGGAAAGGCAGCGCCCGACTCCGTAACATAGATCTTCTTAACTTCAGGATACTCGGCGAATTGCAGGAGTAAGTGATACATGGAATCCGGAAAGATCTCCCAGCCCATATCGGTGGTTCGCTCAACTCTCTTTTTCGGTTCTATGGTTTTGAACCATAATACCGGCTGAAATGGCCAGAAGCGAACTACGTCTCGAATGTAGTTTTGAACTCCAATGAAATCAAAGTCGAAAGCCAGTTTCTGTTCATCCCCGGGCTTCGCATATTTCCAGATTCTTTTCAGTGCCGGTAGTTCTTCTGTAGGATAGCCACGACCACAGGCAGGGTCCAGAAAGAAACGATTGAATACCGCGTCGTATCTTCGCACCGCTTTTCGATTCCATGAAGTGTCTTTATAGGGCGTTGGATAGGCACAGGAAAAGGTGGTTCCGATCTCTGCATCCCTGGCAGAATTTGCTCGAGCAATCCTGCCCCCTTCCGCCTGGGCCAGGGTTGTATGGTGGGCTGCAGGCAAAAAATTCCTGAGCCCCTTTCGCCCGGGAGCATGAATACCTGCGAAATGCCCCACGGCCGTAAAGACAAATGGTTCGTTCAACACCATCCAGTGTTTTACCGAATCCTTGAACTCTCTGGTTATTAAATCGGCATAATCACAAAAAGCATGGTAGGTATCCCGGTTGGTCCATCCGCCGCGGCTTTCCAGGGCAGAAGGTAGATCCCAGTGATACATGGTTACATGAGGCTCGATTTGACGCTTATGACAGGCCTCCAGCAAGCGATGATAGAAATCCAGACCCTTCTGGTTCTTCGCTCCTACGCCATAGGGAAGTATTCGCGGCCAGGAAAGGGAAAAACGATAGTTTCGGATCCCCAGATCCTTCATTAAATCCAGATCGCTTTCAAACCTGTGGTAATGATCGCATGCTACGGCTCCGGAGTCCCCACCTGCGATCTTTCCAGGGGATTTGCAGAAATCGTCCCAAATGGAAGGACCTTTGCCGTCCTCTTCTGCTGCCCCTTCGATCTGGTATGCAGCAGTGGATGTTCCAAAAAGAAAATGCTCAGGAAAGTCCGATCGTTTCATAGCTCCCTTAAAGGTGGACCGGACATTTCAATTACAAGAAAAAATACCTGACCCCAGAGCCCTGCCTTGAAAAAATCGCCTGCAATGAAAATAAGAAGCATTTTTCCATTATTGCTGGTGGCCACCCTATATTGGTCCACCGCTGCCACTGAAAAGGAAGTGCCACAGACCGAGCAGTCCGGGCCCATGCGTGGCATCTACCTGGATGTAAATCGCGGGCGTAATCTGGATCTGGTTAAAGGTCTCATTGAACGGGGCCGACCTCTGGGTGTAAATTACGTAGTTGTGGATGTACAACCCTACGCTTCTTATCGATTCCTTCTGAATCCAGAAGTTATTCAATACTTGAAGTCAAAGGATGTTTACATCGCCGGCCGAGTGGTTTGCTTTCAGGACGGAATGACCAGGAAGGCCAGCGAAGAGAAACTCAAAAGCCTGTACGAGTTGATCGAAAAAACGGCAGCAGCCGGCTTCGATGAGGTGCAGCTGGACTACATCCGATTCGCGGACGATTACACTCCCTATTCTTTGCAACAAAAGTATGACTATATTGAAGGCATTCTCAAGACAGCGAGAACCATTGCGGATAAGCATAATATCAAACTGGGTGCGGATCTATTTGGTCGTGTTGTATACAATCGGGATGACCTTATAGGCCAGAAGCTTGAAAACTTTGCAAAATACGTTGATGTAATCTATCCAATGCTCTATCCAAGTCACTTCACTGGAGACAGAAAAAGGCTATCCAATCCCGGTTTTACAATCCATGAAGGAACAACAAAAGGGCTTGATCGGCTGAATGGGACTCGAAGCACCATTCAACCCTTTATTCAGGCCTTCGGATACAATGTTGGCTATGCTCGTATGTCTTATAAAGATTACATCGTGGCTCAAATCAAGGCTGCAGAAAGCACCGAGGCCAGAGGTTGGGTAGCATGGAATGCAAGGGCGGAGTACGATACCCTCTTTCAAGCGCTGGAGGCGCTAAAGCAAGAAAGCAACGAACCCGCGGCACAACCCTAGCTGCAATATGCGGGCTGCTGCTTGCCGTATTGGCCGGCTGTAGCTCGCCCCATTATGCCGGTGCCGGTCCCATCTACCTTGATGGCAAGATTGAATACCTGAGAGCGGCCACAGCATTTCGCTATGCATTGCTTCCTGAAAAAGCCAATGTTTCCGATGCGTTGAACCATAAAGATTATCGTCCTATTCGCTCAGCCTATCCTAACTTTGGACTGCAAAGGGATGCCCTCTGGTTGGTCACAGAGGTCCATGCAGATACCGAAATTCCTTTCATTCTAGAAGTGGCCAGTCCACAGTTAAGGAAGATAGAATTCTATCAACTTCAGAATGGAGAGATAATTGCCCGGGGCGAAGGTTCCGCGGGTTCCAGCCGTGATCATCCCTATTTTCGCTTTCCGCTGGTTCAAAATGGATCCCCATCAAAAATCCTAATTCGCATGGTGTCTGCGGATGCACTTACCATTCCGATCTACCTCTGGAATGAAGTGACCCTTCGAAAGACCGATCTGCTCAGGCACCTTGGATTTGGCGCTTTCTTCGGTCTCATGCTTTCGCTGAGTATCTACAACTTCTTTATATTCGTCTCAACCAGAGACCGGGCCTATCTATACTACGTAACCTACATACTGGGATTTGGAATCTTTCTGTCCGTAGTCTACGGATATCAGGCCTACTTCATTCCTCTACAGCCCTACCATTTCCAGGTAGTAATGGCACCGCTATTCAGCATTATCACCTCTATGTTTGCTCTGCTGTTCAGTCATGGATTTCTTCTTATTCGAGACTATTCCAGGATGCTTTCCAGAGTGTGCATAGTCGTCATCTCTGCGGGCGGTCTTCTATTACTGATTGTACCATTTCTGGAAACCAGGATGGCCATTCTAGTAGCCAACGTTTACCCGATGGTCACCGTGTTTCTGGTTACAGCCAACATAGGCCTTGCCTGGAAGTCCGGATTCAAGCCGGCCAGATACTTTGCCCTTGCCTGGTCTTTTCTTCTGCTCAGCGTCGTGTATTTCGTGGCCGGGAACCTGGGCGTTGTTACCGGTAGCTTTCTGAGTCAGTATGGTAGCATCTTTGGAGCTTCTCTGGACGCCACCCTGCTCAGTCTGGCTCTGGGCTACAGGATTAACGATCTCCGGGAAAAACAGGAAGAGGCCCAGAAACAGATTGTGGAGGAGCAAAAGAAAGCACTTGAGCTGCAGGAGAAATACACGGAAAGCTTCAGGCGATTTGTGCCGGATCAATTTCTCCATTATCTGAAGAAAGAGAGTATACTGGAAGTTAATAGAGGAGACTCCATTCAAAGCGAAATGACAGTTCTCTTCTCGGATCTAAGAGATTTTACCGAGTTCTCCGAAAACGCCGGCGAAGAGCTGGTTTTTCA
>JBHIXQ010000135.1:0-6553 GCA_041984705.1 Leptonemataceae bacterium
CGCCCGATGAAGTGGTCTCGCTTGCTCTTCGGAAGCTTGGAAAGAAGCCTTCGGTAATTCCAGGTAAGCGAAACCGTTTCATGGCGTTTTCCATCCGATTCACTCCACGTGCCATGGCGGCCAAGATTGCAGGAGGGATCTCTAAACCGAAGAGGTGAGTCCATCAGTGACCTCAATGAGGTATGATTGTTAAAACAGGGGCCATTCAATGGCCCTCAACGATCCATCCCTGCTTCAGTGGTTCCGCTGTTGTGATGGATCCAGATTCTTTTTGAATCTTCACCGGTTTGAAGCGAAATGGCAGGCTTACCCAGTTCGCATCATAGATACACACATGTAAATGAGGTTCCGTGGACATACCACTGTTTCCTGCAAGACCGAGAAGGGTTCCGGGACTCACCTGTTGCCCTTCCTTAACTTTCACTTCATTCTGTTTGAAATGTGTATAGAACGCGAAGGTCCCATCCAGTGACTCAACTGTGACCGAGTTCCCCTGCCGTCCATAACTCCCATCTGCGTTGTCTGGCTGATCATCGATGACAGTAACAACCATTCCATGAGTCATGGAATAGACAGGTTCCCCGAACATCCAGTAATCGGAGGGTTGAAGTTTTTTTCCACCTGGCCTGAGAGGATTTCCATTTTCGTCCACTCTGGAAAAATCATAGCAATACTTGGCAAATCCCGTATGAGTCATAAAATCCCCGTCAAACTCGGCCCAGACAGCAAATCGGTTCTTCAACGGCAATGGTAGTCCTGAAACTTCGGGACGCCGGGAATGCCTGGATTCGTAGGCATTCATTGCTTTTCGCCGAAAGCTCAGAGACTCCTCCTTGATACTTGCGGGAACGGGCCCTTTCCTGCGATATAGAATATAGATTTGCCTGCCATAGAAATCCCATAGGGGAATGGGATCATTGAAACTCTTTTCCAGCACGGTGACCGCGTTTCGCAATCCATCCGCATTTTGAGTGTGCGTATAGGCTTCTCCAATCGCGGTGACCAGGTATTGGGCATCCTCGTAAGTTTTATTCTTCTTTGCTTCGTTCAGTGCTTTAGTGGCCAGATCCTCAATAGCAGAGTTGCTTTCTGTCTTCAGGCTATTGCGAATCCTGAGCAAATGTGTGTAGCCAATGGCCCTCGAAAACTGCTCGGAACCTTGAAACCTTTCTCGGCCCTCACCAAAAACTTCGATGGCTCTATCATACTGGTTGTTGGAACGAAAGGCTCTGCCAAGCCGGAATACGATATACTCCTGGCCGGGGGCAAGCTCCCTTGCTTTCTGGTATAATCTGATGGCCTCTGGAAAATTATTGGAGTCTTCCAGCTTCTGTCCCCGGGCTGCGTAAGTGGTAGCAAGATTGGGCTTAAGCCAGGGGTTGGTGGGATACTTGCTCAGTCCCTTTTCCTGAATGGCTATCGCTTCTTCGTATCTTTCCAGTTTCCTTAGAGCATTACCAGCCCAGACGTAGCTGCTTTCGGAACCATCGACCTGCATTGCCTCGGAAGATAGCTGAAGACATTGCTCATATTTTCCTTCCTGGTAGAATGCGGAAGCCGCTCCGGTTAGAGCTCGGCTCAGCGTGGAAGCGGACCGATCCGAATTCGGCCATTTCTTTCGCATTTCCCTTGCCTGGGTCAGGGCTTCGTTGAATTTCTTCTGCTCCCTCAAAGCATAGTTTAGATTCGCATGCAGCCATTCTCGCTCGGGATACTCTCGAATGCCCTGACGCATCAACCGTTCGAGAGATGGCCAGTCCTGAGCCTGGATGAGTGCGCTGGATTCGGAATTGTAGTCTTCGAGGGACCTGGCCACCAGGAGGCCTGAAATGGCAAGCAGCACAAGGATAGCACTCAGAGCGCCCTTCATCCGCATTCTTTGTAACAGATTCAGCTTCACCTGACATTTGACGAACGATTGTCAAAAGTTATCTGCAGAAGACTTTATTCCAGAATACTATCAATTCTTACAGCAGGCAGCGTTCTGTTTTCCTTGCCATTCGATTTAGAATACAGAGTATTTGTCCATCGCTTCAAGTCGAGAATGGTAAATGAACCCCGCAGACAATCAGGAAGACAGAGCCGCACCTTACATACCGGACCCCTGGCTGCTGGCTCTGGCAAACTTTCCGGGCAGCGTTTTCATTGCGAATCCTGAAGGAAAATTCCTCTGGGCCAACCAGAAGTTCCGGAATGCCATAAGGACCTCCCTGAGCGAAATCTTCACCGGTAACCCGGGCCCCCTTCTCCAGAGAGGAACCGATCCCGGGCTAATACGGGACATCAACAGACTGCTATCTCTGGCTCAAAGCTTTGATTGGATCCTGGAGTTGAACCCCGGCTCTGAAAGTCCTCTCAGGATGCGGATGAGATTCGATCCAGTTTTCGCATCCGATGGACCAGTAGTTTGCTTTGTGGGCACAGAAATTCAAGGCACCCCAACTCCAGAAAAAGCGAAAAGCAACCGAAATCCAAAAAAGATCCCGGAGCCAGGTCCCGACGATTCCGGAGCACAGCCTAAAGTTGCGCAGACGCCTAAAATTGATCCGGCCAATGAACAGCAATTGCCTGGCTTTGCAGGAATATTGCACAAGCTTTCCCGGCTTCTACCAGGTGTAATCTATCAATTCGAGATGCTACCCGATGGGTCCTTCCGCTTTCCCTATGCGTCGGAAGCACTCAAGTCGATTTACGGTCTCGCGCCCGAGGATGTCCGCGAAGATGCCAGCGGTATACTCAACGTAATCCATCCAGATGACCTTCCATCCGTACTGGAAAGCATCCAACAATCTGCCAAAAATCTGACCCCTTGGATTCTGGAGTACCGAACTCGCCCATCCGCTGGCCAGATCCGATGGCTCTATGGCTATGCGAATCCAGAGAGACTGGATACCGGAAGTACTCTGTGGCATGGTTTTATTACCGATGTAACGGAACATAAAGATAGTGAGCGAAGACTGAAGGAGTCGGAGCAAAGACTGGCTTTCGCCCTTGAAGCAACACGAGATGGCGTCTGGGACTGGAACATGAAAACGAATGAAGTATTCTGGAGTCCTCGTTGCTTTGAAATGTTAGGTTATGAGCCCCAGAGTTTTCCGGTAACGTTTGAGAAATGGAAGTCACTGCTGCATCCCTCGGATGTCTCCAGAACTCTGGACCTGCTGCAGGCCAGTTTAACTGACAATACAATTCCATTGAGTGTGACCTTTCGCATGAGACATGCAGATGGGAGCTATCGCTGGCTTTCTGGGCGCGGCAAGGTAACAGAGCAAAACCCCGATGGCAGTCCGGCCCGAATGGTGGGAACTCACCTCGATGTCACAGAGCGCAAAATGAAAGATGAAGAATTGCGTATGGCAAATAAGCGACTGGAGGATATCAACCGTCAGCTTGAACTTTCCATCTGGCATGCCAATGAATTGGCCCGCCAGGCGGAGTCGGCCAACGAAGCCAAGAGTTCTTTCATTGCGAACATGAGTCATGAGATTCGCACGCCCATGACATCCATACTTGGTTACGCAGATCTGCTTGCAGAAAAGAGTCTGCCCGAAGGAGAATTCAGGGAGCATCTGAACAGTCTCCGAGAATCCGGCGAACATCTGATGGTCATTGTAAACGATATCCTGGATATTTCACGTATAGAATCAGGCAAGCTTGAGGTGGAAGTAATACCTGCATCGCCTGTGGGTTCCATTCTCGAAGTCGTGAATATGCTCAAAGGCAAGGCCACATTGAAGGGTCTTGAAATTCGCACTGAAATTTCGGAAAGTACGCCCGGAGAATTTCCCACGGATCCCGGCCGATTGCGTCAGATACTGCTCAACCTGGTCGGCAATGCGATCAAGTTCACAGCAGAGGGAGAAATCATTATCCGATCTGAGGCAACGGAAGGCCAGTTGAGCATCTATGTTATCGACACTGGCATCGGAATCGACGAAGAGGCACAGATAAATCTTTTTCAGCCTTTTACTCAGGCAGACAGTTCCACAACTCGTCGTTATGGAGGGAGCGGTCTGGGCCTGGCCATCTCCCGCCGTCTGGCACGGATCCTTGGAGGAGATATCAAAGTGGAAAGTAAACTCAATGAAGGTAGCTGCTTTATCCTGGAACTTCCTGTGATTTACTCAAGGCAATCGAATTCGACCGTAGAATCAGAACCGAGCAAACCGGAAAGAAGCCTTTCCGATTTACAGGAGTCCAATACGGTGAAACTGGAAGCGCCGGAAGTCCACGTGCCCTCCCTTGAAGGTATGAAGGTGCTGGTAGTGGAGGACGATCCTGACATTCGAAAGATCGTCCAGCTCTATTTAACCCGATCGGGTGTTCTGGCAGAAACCCTGGAGAATGGTAGGCTTGCCCTTCAAAAGTTAATGAGTGATCATGATCCTTATGACTGTGTGCTGATGGACATTCAGATGCCGGAAATGGACGGAAAATCAGCGCTTCTGAAACTGAGAGAAAATGGATACAATGGACCGGTGGTGGCTATGACCGCTCATGCTCTGAAATCCGAAGTCGCTTCCATCTTGAGCGCTGGATTCGATGCTTATCTACCCAAGCCAATCAATCGCAAAATGCTTCATGAAACCCTGAAGATTTATCATCGTCCTTCCCGTTGAAGGGACATCTGGACTCAATACTCCCATCAGCGATGCCGCCGCAGCCTCCTCCTGGAGGTCACATACCAGTGGAGACGAAACGAACGAGCTTGATCTACGATTGGAGGAAATCAAATCCAAATAAGGTAACCGGCCAAATCGCGACCCGTGGCATTCTTGGCCGGCTCCATTTCAAGCCAGCTGCACTACAAAAGGTAGATTTCCTTCTGTAACAGGCCGGAAGCGATGTGGTGAATATCTACGGGCAACCGGTGGTGGTACTGGAACCGCAGGCACAGGCGATGGAGATATCGGTATTCATGGGCATGGAAAAGCGAATTTCGGAGAGTACCTTTTCCGGGTAACCATCATGAACCTCATCGTATCTGCACTGAAGGACATATTCCCCGGGAAGCAACTCGGTCATTACATTGTCGCCGCCATTTCGCACCGGTGTGGCTGCAATGGGCAACAGATCCCGGTCCTTATTACAGAGAACTGCTCCGGTTTGATCCACGCATTCATTCGCATAGTAAACAGCGTAATAATGGCGGGTACTTTCGGTGCCACCGGTAACCTGTATATTTCCGGTATAATCGGGATAGAATAACCTGGCTCTTGTTAACGCATTGCCACCCATGTCGAATTGACCGGTATGCTCCACTCTCCAATCGCTGATTCCGACCACAGTAAAATACTCTCCCACAGAATTGGGGAAGCTGTGAACCATGAGGTTTTCTTTAATGTTCGTGCGAATCTCCAGCACCAGAGAAGCATAGCCATTGTAGACCTGCATGGAATCCTGCTGTCCTGGATACGTTATATGATGCAGAGGAAACCACTGAGGTGGTAGAGCCGCTTTCACCGCCGCATCCACTCCGGCATCATAGTTTAATAGAGGGAGAACATCGGCACCGGAAGCATCGTTGTTGTCAAATCTACCTATGGGAATGACGCCTTCCAGCTTTGCGAAACCGGTGAAGAAGCTTCGCATAAATACGCCCGCATGGGTATATCCGCCAGGACCTACATCCCTGGAAGGATACAGAGCTCCAACACCGTTGAAGTATTCTATATAGTTAACCAGACCACCTGTATCCAGACAGGAATCGTTGGCGGCTATAGTCGCATAAAGCTGACTACAGTAGACCTGGCGCGTGGTGGATACTACGTCCCAGAAATCCTCTGCATCGCGGTCCGAATCAATGTCATAAAGATTGCTCAAATAGCCCTTTGTGCTTAGGCGAATCTCACCAATGTCCAGAAAGATGGGCAGCTGATTATATGCCGGAACACCTGCGGTATCCAGCACTTCCGTGGTAGGAGCATCATCGTCCAGAAATAGGGTGTTTCCATTAATCTGTGCAAAATCCAGCGGACGATCGGAAGCATAGGTTCCTTTTAGAATCACCACCATACGATTATTAATGAGGGCAGAAAGCAATGCATCGTCGCCGGAGGAGCATTGAGCGGAGAGCAGCGTAAAGGCTGCAAGAAGGAGTATTTTGGCTTTGTTTTTCATACAATGTTTCGCGAATCTCTTCGCGCTCCGCAGAAGGTGCTCTTAGAATATAAAGCTCACCATCAATCCAAAGTGATAGAAACCACCATCTCTCAGTTCCAGATACCTGGCGTTGGTAGTGCCGGGATACAGATAACCGATGCGAGCTTCCAGAGGAGGACGACGATGGCTGTCCAGAATATAGTTCGCATCCAGCCGCAGTCCCACTCTCAATTTTCGAGAGGCCAGAAGAGACATCTCCAGCCCGCCGAACAACATGGGGTCCCAGCCATGAAGGTTTTGAGGTCGCACTTCCAGATAGGCGGCCCCCCCTCCCAGTTTGGCCATGATCTGCAATCGGAACGGCAGAGGCAGTGGATAGACCAGAGCACCGTACACAGGCGCCGATACAAGAAGCTGAGTGGTTTGAGAAAAATACGTAGTATAGGACAGG
>JBHIXQ010000136.1:0-6390 GCA_041984705.1 Leptonemataceae bacterium
ATCCCGCCCCTGGGCACACATCTTTCCCCTCATTGGCCCCCTGATTCCAGAATTCTTCGAACTCCTCTTCAGAGGATGCGGCGCATCTTTCCGGTGCGAAAAGTTTTTTTACCGGCGGTTTGGGATAAGTGGAAACTTCCCCGGTATCAGGAATAGCAGTGAGCATTCTCAGGATCTCATCCTCTCCCTGGATTTCATACATTGTATAGCTCATGCCTTTGCCGGGCACTATCTGTTCTGTCTTCAGGTATTTCTTTTCCATTCTATTACCTTTATCTGTTCTTTTCTTGATCCTTTCGAGAATTCTTTTCTTGCGTGGACCCCCGGCCCATCTACAGTCCGGATCTGGGGGACCATTTCATGAATAAAGGCTACATAGTCTGTGTTGACGACGAAATCTCCGTTCTGGAGACCCTGCGAGAGCAGCTGAGGCAATATTTCGAGCAAAGTCATGAAATCGAGGTTGCGGCCAGTGCAGAAGAGGCCCTGGAACTTATCGAAGATATTAAAGAATCCGGCGGATTGGTCGAGGTGATAATAACCGATCAAGTAATGCCGGGAATGAAGGGAGACCAGTTTCTTGAGAAAATCCACAGGGAATTCCCGGATACAATCAAGATCCTGCTCACCGGCCAGGCCGGACTGGACAATGCCATCCATGCCATAAATCGGGGAGGTCTGAACCGTTATGTGGAAAAGCCCTGGAACATGGAAGAGCTCCAGAGAGATATTAAAGAGCTCATCGAAAAATACCAGCAGCAGGTGGAAAATCAGCGACTCATCGCTCAGCTGGAGTCTCGCATTACGGCTCTGGAGGAAGAAAACCGCACCCTCAAAGAAGGGGAGTAGCCCTGTCCAATCTTCCTTTATAGGCTCCCGGAAATCTGCCTCCCCATTGAGCTATGCATTGAGCTCCGGATGGAGATATAGGTTCTCTGCGATATGCCTGGCTTCTGGATTGTTCCTTCATCTGTTGTCCAGTTCGCTTCTGGCCGAGGAGAAGCCAGCGACGAAACCGGATGATGCTCCGGCGAAAGAAGAAAGCCAAAAAGAAAAACCAGGCAAGGATAATTCCGGCAAAGAATCCACTACTGAATCAGAGAAGAAAGAGGATCCGGATAAGACAGCGAAACGTCAGGAAGAACTGGATCTGCTGAAACAGCAGATGCTGTTTGCGCCTTCAACAGAGCGTCGGCAGGCAATACATCATGTAGAGAGACTGGAAAAGGAATCCGAGCAGCAATTCTTTCTGGATACACTTAGAAAGCTTGCACTGAACGATATGGATCCTCTGGTGCGAGAAGCGGCTGTGCGACTGCTGGCCGATATCAAAGATAAAGGTTCCGGAGATACATTTCTAAAGGCCCTGGAGGATGATACCCGGCCGGTCATGAGAGAAGCCTTAAGAGGGATAGCGCGGATTGAACTCAAGAGTGCAGAAGCCAGAATCTTTGAACTCCTCAAGAAAGAGGAATTCAAGGAAAATGACAACGTCACTGTAGGTATGATTCGCACACTGGCAGAACTGGATAGCAAGATAGCGGCGGACTTCCTTTCCGAAGTCTATGCGAAGGATGATACCAATCTGGAGATCCAGCGGTCCATACTTCTGTATTATGGTAACGCAGAAATAGCCACCAAAAAGGACTGGCTAACAGACATCTTAAAAGACAAGAATGAAGACATCGTTTCTCGATCCTATGCGGCCAACGCTCTGGGAAAAATCAAGTCTCCGGACTCTGTGGAGCCTCTAAAGGGAGTGCTTCAAGAAATCAGAGATCTGCGAAGCAGTCGTGAACGCGCTCGTCACAATCCATTAAAACAACAGGCCATCCTGGCTTTGATTCGCCTGGACGATAAATCCATTTTGCCAGAATTGAAGGCAGCTGCCCTGGACGACGATGCCACTGTGCGACTGAGAGCGGTAAAGCAAATTGGTCAGCTCAAGATTGAAGAGTTTCGCGAAATGCTGGAATACAAAGCGAAGCATGAGCCCAGTCGTTCTGTGAAGAAGGCGGCCCAGGAAGCTCTGGATATCATGGACGGCAAAAAAGAAGCGGATGGAGACGAAGATTCTCCGGATGCACCGGAAGAGCCCAAAGAGACAGAGAAGCCGGAGTAGGTATGGACCGGGCCCTGACTCCTCGGCAAATCAAGGATCGAAAGCGGTTCTATCGCAGCATCAAAGGTAGCTTCGTCGGCGTCCTCTTTGCTGTGATTCTGATCTCTTTATATCCTGGAACTATAAAGGCCCGAACTCCCCAGAGTATGGCCGAATACCGGGCGCTGATGGGTAGTGGTCGCTCGGTGACCATGAATCTTCGCTTTCGGGGAATTCGCACAGTAGATACGGGACAGTCCATTGAGGATCGCTTTCTGTTTCGTAGCAAGGATGGAGTGACCTTCTACATCAAACTGGACTGGAATCATCAATTGGCTCTGGATCAGGTTCGAAGTGGCAGCGAGCTGGCTCCTTTTCGCTACAATCTGTTTTATGAGCTGGGCATTAGCTTCGAAAGGCAGACAGATAAGGGCCTGCTAATTGTACGGGCGACCCCGGCAGAGGTATGGGAGCTTCGATTGGCCCGGGAAATTCCTCCGTATACCGGCGATATTACCGAGCAGGATCTCAGGGTTCGCGAGCTGGTGGAGAATATCAAGAATAACCAGCAGCCTCCCGGAGAGTACAAGCTGTTCTTTTCCAGACGAGATACGTTGCATCTGGTATTTTACGATATGGAAGGTCAGGAAGTTCGTTTTCAGTACCGGCGGGATCGGTGGGAAATGGATGAACTGAAAAAAGTGAGATTTCTGATTCCAGGCGCTGCCTATCTGGTAAAGGGCACTCTCCAGGGACTGGTGCTCGACGAAAAGAGCATTCCAGCTACGGATCAAAGATTTCAGCAGACTCTGGAAAACCGAAGTTTGCAGGAGTACTATCTCTGGTTTGAATTTGAATCCGCGAAGCCACTTCGCACCGATCAAATCCTATATTGAATTGTTTCATGTTGCAATTTTCCGACAGGACTGCTCGAAGGCGAACCCGGATGTATTCCAGGAGTCGAGCAACTCTATGCAGATTCTTCCTGTACGCTCTTCTGTTCATTCTCCCGGGTCTTCCTCTGGTGGCAGGAGAATCAATTCTACAAAAGGGAGAGGGCTTCTCTTTCTATCGCATCTACTTTCAGTTCAAAACTCCGCTACCTCTTAGATATGAGATTCTGCCCTATGGGAACGCAAAATTGCTCCAGGCCAGAGATCCAGAACAGAGACTGATGATTCTCTCTCGGAGCATTCGGCTCACCACAGCTATAGCTTCCGGAGAATTCCTGCGACCTCCCGGCTGCCCCGATGTCCCGGATTTCAATGCAATGTCGGGTGCAGTCCGGTGTCAGTCCATTGAACAGGGTGTTCCGCTGGTGAGGCTCATCCACTGGGAGAAGACGGCGGGGCTCATGCATATTTTTATAGCTACCGTTCAGAAAGAGGATCTGGATTTGCTGGATGAGCTGGAGCAAAGCCTGAAACCTCAGCCCGCCTTTTACTACCCGGACGACGGACTTTAGTTGCATAGATCTCGGGACGGTTAGATTGTCTCTGGCATCAGCACCAAAATGCGACCAGGAGCAGACCCGTTCCATACCCTCCAAATCTGCGGGAGCATTGTGTCCTGTAGCAGATCCGGTGCAAATCAGCCAGCGCGCGCATCCCTCAGAAGCCAAAATTCTGGAATGATTCTGTCTTGCTTTCAAGAGCCGTCTTGCTTTCCTGGAAGAGATGTCCACCAGCACAGACATATATGAGTTCCGGAACCGGGAGGAACTTCTAAAAAGCGCTCGGGATCTAAAAGAAGACTTTCAGTCCCGGTGGCAGAAGAATGGCATTGAAGGCCAACTTGCAGAGATGCAGGATATGGAAGATCTAATGACCCAGCCAGATTTCTGGGATGATCCGGATAAGGCCCGGGAAATGTCCCAGAGAAAGTCCGCGCTGGAAAAGAAGCTTATACCCTGGAAGGATCTGAATCGAGACCTGGAAGATTTTCCGGACCTGGTAGAGCTCACAATTGAAGAACTGGATGATAGAGACCAGGCTCTGGCTCAGCTCTCCCGGGAGTATGCAGCCATGGAAGAGCGCTTCGAAGATGTCCAGCTGGCAGAAGCGTTGCTGGGAAAAGATGATCAGCTCAATGCAATCGTAACGATTTCTTCAGGTGCCGGTGGCACAGAGAGCCAGGATTGGGCGCAAATGCTTCTGCGAATGTACACTAGATGGTTCGATCGAAAAGGTTTTGGCTATGAAACTCTGGATCTTCAGGACGGAGAAGAAGCGGGCATAAAGAGTGCCTCACTTCTTGTTAAAGGAGAATCGGCTTTTGGCTATCTGAAATCTGAGAACGGTGTGCATCGACTGGTGCGCATTTCGCCCTTTGATTCCAATAAGCGCAGACATACATCATTTGCATCCGTGCATGTGGCACCGGAAATCGATGATGAAATCGAAGTTAACATTGAAGAAAAAGACCTTAGAGTAGATACCTATCGAGCCAGCGGCGCCGGCGGACAGCACATTAATAAAACGGATTCGGCCATTCGAATTACACATATTCCTACCGGTGTTGTGGTGCAATGCCAGCAGGAGCGATCGCAGCATAAGAACCGGGATAAAGCCATGAAAATGCTTCGTTCCAGGTTATATGAACTGGAAAGAGAGAAACGCGAAGAGGATGCAGAAAGCCGGGCCGGTGAAAAGAGAGATGTATCCTGGGGAAATCAAATCCGAAGTTACGTATTTCATCCCTATAAGATGGTAAAGGATCTTCGCACAGGTTTTGAGACCTCGGATCCTGATTCCATAATGAATGGTGAGCTGGAAGACATGGTGAAGTCCTACCTGAAAGGCGTGGCCAGCGGCGGAAGCCTTAAAGTGACTGTGAATCCAGATATAGAATAATCTTATTCACTCGCTCCATAGGAGTGCCCGGCGGCGGCTCCTGTTTGAATACGGTGCCGCTTCCACTGAACTGTACCGGGGTTTTGTACTCCTTTCCAATCAACTCCAGAGCCTGTATGGCGCTCATTCCTCGAAAATCCGCCAGGCGATTCTCTGCCACCGGGGCCGGATGTCCTGGATTCGTTTCAAACCGATGAGCTCGGTAGGTCTTTCTGGGTGCGCGAATAATCGGTAGAATGCTTTCCACAAACTTCTTGAAGACAGGCGCTGCCAGCGAACCACCGGCCCACTGGCCAGAAACATCGTCGTAAAGAATCAGGCCAATATATTCGGGATTTTCAGCGGGAAACATTCCCAGAAAGGAAACAGCATATCGATTGGTGTAACCGGAGGCTGAAGATTTCTGACCGGTTCCGGTCTTTCCGATGATGTCAATCTCGCTGAGGTTGGCGGCCCGACCGGTGCCCGCCTTTACCACAAGTCGCATCATATGTCTTACTCTTGCCAGCTGCTCAGGTTGGAAAGGAGTGATATCGACAGCAGTCTTGCTTTCTTCTACTGATCGCCCATCCTCGGTAACAATTCTTTTTACAATTCGCGGATGCACAAGACTGCCATCGTTTCCGATTACGCTGGCAGCCCTCAGCAATTGGATGGGAGTTACGCTGAAGCCCTGACCAATGGGATAATAAAAACGAGTGCTCTTGACCCAGTTTTCAGGAGCCGGTAGATAGCCTTCTGTTTCGCCGGAGCCTTCTGGTAGAATTCCGGTTCTGTTTCCCAGTCCCAGAGCTTTCATCTTTCTATAAAGCTCTTCCTTTGGCACACTTTCCATGGCTTTGATCATTCCGACGTTACAGGATTCTCGGATGATCTCTTCCAGGGTCAGAGAGCCATGAGCATAGGTATGTCCGCCTCTCAAACAGCGAACGCTGCCTGTTTCAAAATCGTACTTCCCGTTGCAGACGTACCTTTTTCCTGGGCTGTAGCTTTTACTGCTTAGCAGAATTGCCGTCATCAGTACCTTAACCGTGGAGCCCGGTTCGTAATTCAGTCGAATAGCCCAGTTACCTCTTTCGCTGGCAGAGTAGCGATTGTATCTGTTTGGATCGAAGTCCGGAAGGTTGGCCATCGCCAGAATTTCCCCGGTGGGTATATGCATAAAGAGTCCCACGGCTCGCTTCGCATCCGATCGTTCGAAGCCTTCTTTCAGGGCTTCTTCCAGGCGAAATTGAATCAAACTATCTATGGTAAGATAAAGCGAAGGTCCCCTGGGTTCGCCGTAGGATTCCAGAAGCACGTCGTTGTAATCTCGTTCGATTCCTTCCAGAGCGCTGGAGGCATCCTGTCCTACAAATCCCAGAAGGTTGGCGGCCAGGTCCCGCCATTGTTGGCGTCGCCTCCTTCGTTAATTAGTCGCCAAACTTTAGCGCGTAG
>JBHIXQ010000137.1:0-6383 GCA_041984705.1 Leptonemataceae bacterium
TCGATTACCATTCTTCGATCTCTCCACACATTAAGATGACCCACTTCCAGAAAAGCCACAATGGCATTTGAATAGGTGGGCAGAGTGTAAGTACTGACAAAGGGATCCAGGATAGGCCCGAGCTTGTTGGAAGCTATCTTTTCGGGCACCTGGGCTCTCACCCCGTACTGAATGAATCGCATCAATTCGTTGGAGGCCAGGTGATTATCGCCTCCATAGGTAATTCCGCTACCAGAAACCGCTGCTTCTCGTCTCCAGTACTCCGCTTTGCTCTGTTCCCTTTCCCAGAATCGGCCTTCCGGTCTCCATTTACTGTAGATCATGCTGTAGGGACCGGTGGACTTTCGCTCCTTTAATGCTTTCTTTTCCCAGCCAGCCGGATCTGCATATCGCCACTGGAACAGATTGTGTCTGAACCCCCTGGCCTTTTTGTACCAGGGAGCCGTGCCACTCTTATTGCTCCAGTATCCATTCATATAAACCCAGGCATCCGCTCGGGCTGCCTGGAGTTTATTCCAGCCTGGTTCGGTACTGAGCCAGTGACTGGCCCATGGTAGTTTATAGAAAGCGCTGGCTGGCTTCTGCTTTAAAGATATCTTTCGCAACAGATCAAAGGTTTGCCAGGAGGTGCAGGGTTTAAATGAAGCGACAGAACCAGGTAAGGTTCCTGATCATTAATTTTAGAAATGCGACCTTTTTGAATTCTACCTGTCTTTCTATCCGGATAATCGTAAAGCCTGTAGGGCGCATTTACGTCCGGATGTGAGGCAGGCAATGATCGGTCCTTCCAGCCATCCTTCCTGCTCAGATATGAATTGAATTTGATTCGGACGAACTTCTGCTGTGGCGAAAACTGCTTTAAAAGCGCTTCAAACTTCTTCCAGCCAGCATCGGTTTGTGTTAGTTGAAGATAATGATGTACTCTGAGCGCCAGCTCCAGCATTAGTTCATGCTCTGTGTACTTTGTGTACTGGGTACCTGGCAAAAAGGAACTTAGATACTTTCTCGAAATCGGATCCCAGCGATCATCTTTTCTTCTAACAATGGCCCCTCCATGTCCTGCATCCACTACTACAGAGTACTCTGGTACAGGAACACTGGGCGGACCGGCCTCGGCTCCGATAGGCTGCACGAAAGGCAGGAAAGAAAACAGGAAAATAAAGCAGGGCAATGAACGCTGCCATGACCGGATTCTACGGGCACTTGCGAATATATGGCGGCCGTTTTCATGTTGTGACATAGTCGGGTTGGATGCAGGACCAGGGCTGGTTAAGAGAGGGAAAAAGAAAGTGGAAAGGTACTTCATAAAGATGCTTCGCAATAATCGCAAAATCATTGCCCAGAAGTCAAGTATGAAGAATCTCCCTGTAAGCTATCTGCATCATACCAGACCAAGCCTCCGACCAATGTCAGATTGAAACATATTCTGCGGATCATACTTTCGCTTGATTTTCTTCCAGTCCTCCAGCTGCGAATACATGGATGCAAAGGACTGAGCGTCCAGAGTAGCATCCTTTCCGGCGTATATGCGACCGCCTGCATCCAGCACCAGCGCATCCAGCCGCTTCAAGAAGGGGAAGAGCTTACGCGAAATGGGAAAATCGATGGCAAAGGTGTAACCCGGGGCAGGAAAGGAAAGATAGCCCGTTCCTTTTCCAAACTTCTTGAGTACGTTTAAGAAGGGTTTGCAACCTCCGGTACCAATTTCTTCGAGAATCTTGCGAATTGTAAGACGAGCTCCCTCTACAGGAACTACAAACTGGTACTGGGTGAAGCCTCGCTTCCCGTAACCTCGATTCCAGTTATTGATGGCATCCAGGGGATAGAAAAAGGAATCGTAATGGCTGAACTGACCCGCATGGGACTGAACGTAATTGATAACGCCGTTCAGGATTCTCAATGTTAGTCCATTCAACGCAAATCCTGGCATAAAGAAAGGGACGTTCAGTCCAGGCATCCCGGTAACCTTGAGTGGCTCTTTCTTGAGGGCTGCAGGAAGATCTTCGATTCGGGCATGGTCGCCGGCCGTAAGCACCCCTTTACCCAGGGACTTGCCTCTGGCCAGAGGATTTACCCATGCCACGGAATAAGGAAACTCTCTGTCCTTTTCATCGATCAAGTCCAGCATCTCGTCCAGGTTACGAGCTTTGAAGGATTGTTGTTTGAAGTAGGTAGTTTCGATCTTTCTTAACTTGATTCTGGCCCGAAGGATCAATCCCAACAAACCCAGGCCTCCAAAGTTTGCATGAAATAACTCTGAGTGCTTCTTTCTACTTGCAGTAACTACTTTGCCGCTGGCCAGAAGAATATCAAAGCTCTCAACACAGTTCTTGAAGCTACCATCCACATGATGCGCTTTTCCGTGCACATCGTTTGCAATGGCCCCTCCCACGGTAACAAACTTGGTGCCCGGTGTAATCATAGGAAAGAATCCGCGGGGGCCCAGGGTCTGAATAATATCGTAGAGCGATACACCGGCCTCACATTCGAGATTTCCGGACCTTTCGTCGAATGCCAGGAATCTCTTTCGCTCCGTGAAGGGAACCACGTATCCCCGGCCATTCATTGCCTGGTCAGCATAACTTCGACCCAGCCCTCTGGGGGTAACATCGGAGTATAATCCCAGTTCTTGCTCCAGGTTCTTTCCGCTCAGGATGGTATTTTCTTCAGATGGATACAGGCCCCATCCAGTAACTGTCGCTCTTTTTTCTATCATTTCAGGTAAGGACAGAAAATATTGCAGATTTTTGGACGCAAAACCTTTTCGCACTATGGATCAAAGCAATGCAGAACCCATCCTGGGCATAGTTTTTGACATGGACGGATTGCTCATCGATTCCGAGCCAATCTGGCAGGACTCAGAGATCCAGGTATTTGGTGGCCATGGACTAAAACTGAGTCGCTCGGACTGTATGCAGACCATGGGTCTGCGAATCGACGAAGTAGTAGAATACTGGAAAAAGCGGGTCCCGACCTTTGGGCCAGACATGCCGAATCAACGGTTAGTTGCAGAGGTACTTTCCGAAGTGAAGCAAAGGATTGAAAGCTACGGTGAGCCCATGCCCGGCGCTGTGGAGTTATTAAACCGATTATCCGGATCCATCCCTCTGGCCCTGGCTTCATCTTCCTATCCAGAGATTATCAATGCTGCATTGAAGCGACTAGGGGTTACGAATCTCTTTGAAGTAATCCATTCAGCACAAATGGAGAAGCGAGGAAAACCGGCGCCGGACGTTTACCTGACCGCTTGCAGAATTCTCAATCTCAAAACTCAGAATTGTCTGGCTCTGGAAGACAGTCCTGGCGGCGTTCGATCAGCCCTGGCAGCTGGAATGACCGTTATTGCCGTGCCGGATGATTCGCATAAGCATCATCCGGATATTCAGAAAGCGCATCTACGATTGAACTCGCTTTGGGAATTTATCTGGGATGCGGATCAGCTAAAGCAGGGCCGGTGGGGTGCTAACGCCTAAAAAAGTCTTTTCCAGAATAGCCGCTTCAGCTTTCTTACTGGAGTATGAATGTAGGCCCGGTATATCAAAAGCCAGAATCCCCTGGAATCGAATCAGGTCCGGAAAACACAGTCCATATTCTTTATCGCGTAGAGCCAGAGACATCCTTTGAGCAAGCAGCATCCGAAACGTTTGATCTGGTGCTTCAAGCCCAGAAGGAATATCCTGGTTGGGCCAGGGTTCTATATCTGGAAATTAACGGACATACAGGAACTCAGTTCGGTTTCGATGGAGATTTCTTTGAGTTTCAGCAGGAGTATTTGCAGGGCTTTCTGGGGCCCTATCTAAGCGGTCTGGATCTGCCTCTGCTTTCAGTCTTCAATCCCAGACCCCAGAAAAATGATCTACCGGACAAGATCGAAATCGATGGACCGGCCCCTGGAGGTTTTCCTTTCCCCCTGGGGCATTCCAGTTCAGAGGGCAATAACCAGAATCATTGACGTTTTTTAAATAGTCCACCGAGCCATCGGCGAAACTTTCGCTTTTCCTCCTGCATTTTTTCGAAGGCCTTTCTTCCGGCTTCAAGACCCATGTCCACTACCTGATTCAGGACCTGCTCATTTGTAGTTACAATCTTCATGGGCAAGCTCATGGGCGGATCCACAATTCGAATCTTTACCCCGGGGGGAGGATGATTGATCACTTCTTTCGCACGGTTGTACCGAAGATGGTATTCGTGCCGAACAAACCTGGCCATGGATCGATTATAAGGAAAGGACAGAAAGCTCAGAAATCGGCCCGTGCGACCGGTAATATAACTTCTTGGATGGTTGAGCACGACTGTGATGTCACGATAACCGGCCTCGATCACAGCTTCTACAGGAATGGGATCCGTCACTGCACCATCGGTAAATTGCTCATCTCCTAGATTACTTCTGCCCCTGGTGGCAATGGGTAGCGCTGTGGCAGCCTTCAGAAGCGGAAGTGCATTCTCTGCAGTGGCCCGAACATATTCCGGTTGGCCACTTCCCAGATTGCTTACTACTACATATAGAGGGGTGGTTCTGGGACTATCCAGTCTCTCCTTTTTGAGTCGATAGCGGCTACCAAAGAGATAATCGATGAGATAGTTCTGATCCATCACCGTCTTCTTGCCCACCAACCGACGACGGGCCAGAAATCGTCCATCGCTTAACTCATAACGCCAGACATTCAGGTTCTTAATGGTAGCTTCCAGATCGTTCGGGGACTCGGTTACATAGTAGGCGGCGGAGCAACTACCGGCGGATACCCCCACCACCAGGTCAAATTTCCGGGAAGGGTACCACCGATTCATGGCTGCCAGGACCCCGCCCGCAAAGGCCCCCCTCATTCCACCACCTTCCACAATCAGGACCCTGTTCTTCTTCCCTCTGGCCCTGGGCAGAGTGCGGGAGACCTGGCCAAATTGTTCTTGCGACTTTCGCTTTCTTCGGGACATGCTCCTGCCCAGCAATATGAAACGAATCGCTGTAAACAACGCTTTTTCCCCCATTCTAACCGCACTGCTGGTAGTCTTTCTCCTCGCAGGCTGCTCCGGTACGAAAAAAAATACTGAGCCCCATGTAGCCGAAATTGTGAGCAGCATTCTGGAAACCAGGCAAACCCTGGAAAAGGAACATTGCCCGGACGGATGCATTTTCCTGAGCTTCTGGGATTTTGATGGGACAATCCTGAAAGGAGACTGCTCAGAAGGCCTCAGTAAGGATGGAAAGGTTGTTTATCGCGGTCTGGTAGAGCTAACTATCGAGCAGGGCTTTTCCTCGGAATTCAGGCGAAATGAGGCCCATCTATTCGAAAAGGAATACCGCAGAAGAGATGAGCAGCTGGGGCATCGAAATGCGTATACCTTCCTCACTACTCAGTATGGGGGAGCCAATTCAGAGGACATCAAGGCCTTCGCTCGAAAGCGGTTCGCAGAGGTTTACAGGAATTACTATTTTCGCAGCTCTCTGGAGATGTGGAAAGCTCTGGAGGAAGCGGGTATTCAGAATCATATCATCTCTGCCAGTCCTCATTTTTTTGTACAGGCAGCGGCCGAAAGCCTGGAAACACCTCCCGAGCGCATCAACGGAGTGCGCCTCAAGATACAGGATGGCAGGTTGCTTCCTGTGCTGGACCCACCTCTGACCTATGCGGAGGGAAAAACCCGTACGCTAGAAGCCATAGTGCAGCGCATTCAGCGCGAAAACCCCGGGCAAAGAGTCTTTGTTCTGGCTGCCTTTGGAAATAGCTACCATACCGACGGCCATTTCCTGGACTATGTAGACTCATCCACCCTCCCTGCAGGAAAAACGAAGGCCATAATGATCAACGGTGGCGAAGCTCCCCCGGAGTATAACGATCGTTTTGTAGAGGTAAGCCAGGACCTGACGCCGGGAGAACCATGATTCGAACGTTGCAGCGCAAAAAATCAGTGCGAAAGCGAAAATAAAAAAAATGACTTGCATCACCCTGGACAACGGTCTTAGTCTAAGAAGCGACAGAGGGTAGAAACATGGTAACTGGAGAAGAAGAACCGGAAGTCAGGTCCGGAGAGCCTGACACAAACTTATACAGGGAAGTAATCTCAAACAGCGTCATCGGATGGTCGCTCTTTGTGATACTGCCATCGAAAGCAATATTTACAGTGTAGCTCGTGAGTGTTACGATCCTCAGCAAGCGGCTCGTATAGCGCTCTTTCGGCTGTATCTGGAAGGCTTCAATCCAGAGGAACGAAAGAATCTACTGGAGAAGCCAGACTATTTTCTGCAATATGCCTTCGGTGTAGTGCGGGAGCTTTACCCTCCGCATCCCAAGAATCGCAGAACCATTCTTCATAATCGATTGGTATTTATGACCTCGGTCAGACAGTTTCTGGATAGAGAGCGTAGAATGTCTCTGGATCGCTTC
>JBHIXQ010000138.1:0-6339 GCA_041984705.1 Leptonemataceae bacterium
TCGGGAAGCGCGCGAAGGTCCGCCGGGTTGCGCACCCGGTCAAGCAAGGGGGTCAGGAGATTGCTGCTCAACACTCACCTCGGCCTGTGCCCGGCCAGATAGGGGCGGAACGCCCTTCGGAGGAACGCCGGAAAGAGCCCAGACGGCCCACACGGCTCCTAATTGCGCCGGGTTATAACGAAACGCGGCGCCTCACGCAAAAGATCGGCTCTTTCATCAAACAAATCAAGATGTTGGATCGCCTGATCGGCGAGCATCCGGGCCTGATCGCGGGCCCTCTCGGCGCCCAGAATCGAGACGAAGGTCGCCTTGCCCGCCGCGGCATCCTTGCCCGCCGCCTTGCCCATGGTTTCGGCGTCGCCCTCGGCGTCGAGAAGGTCGTCGGAAATCTGGTAGGCGAGGCCGAGATCGTGGGCATAGGCGTGGAGTGCGTGCAGCGCATCCGGCGAGGCGCGGCCGAGCACGGCGCCCGCCTCGCAACAAAAGGCGATCAGCGCGCCGGTCTTCAGATCTTGAGCGATGTCGCCGGCAGTTGCGGCCGCACAACAAATAATCCCCGCCACACAGAGCAGAAGTAGAATCCCCTTACCTCCATCCGGAAATATCAAATCGTATGGCTGATGATACAGAGACAGGATATGGTCGTACTTTTCAGGTGAGACAATGCCTTCATCTCGCATCTGCTTGATATCATCCAGGGACTTGTTATCTCCCACAAATACTATGCTATGCTTGCGGCCATCTGATTTCATCACGAAGGTAGCACCTGCCGTGGGGATGGAATGAACTGTATAGTGAGGAATTACCTGCATTCCGTAAAAGTCATTCTCCTGGTAGGGCTCCAGTTCAAAGAACTCAAAGAAGCTGTAGAGATCGTCGATGTTGAGTTCTGTTTGAAGCGAAAGCTTCTGTAGAGACATCCAGTAAATCTCTCTGGTTCCCAGAAACTGTATCTTATTGTTGAATTGTAGAAGAGGGAACATGTTGCAGTGATCATCGTGGATATGCGACATATAGATTGCATTGATCTGCTGACAGGAAATGCCTCGTGCATTCAGGGTATCCTCCAGATAAGGAGGGCAATCGATAAGCATGTAATTGGAATTATAGTTTAGCAAAAGGGCCGAGCAGGGCTTCGAAGGAGTGAAACCAGAACCACCACCCAGCACATCGATGCCAAAGCGAAAAGGAGTTCGGGGCGTATAGCTGGGTTTCAAATCATACGCCAGGGGTTGTCGCTCGGTGAAATTGATGTCGATTGTCTCGCCGCCAACTTCATATACATTCTTGCCTTTGTGCAGGACCTGGCAATGAGCACCGTTCAGTTCTACATCCAGTACCTCCTGCTTGAAGAAGGAAAAGTTAACAAAACCATCGATGGAGATCTCTTTTCCCTGGGGATCCTTGATGGCCAGATACCGGGATTCCTTATACAGTCTTTGATAGTATTTACTGGCACCAATGGCATTATATTCTTTTACGCTGGGTCCCAGAAGCGAAAGTTGCAGTAGCTGTCGGTTATTCTTTACCTGCTTTTTGTTTCCGCCAATGTTGAGCTTCACTCCCTTCTGGAAATTTCCCATCAGAAAAAGAAAATTATAGAGCGGGAATTCTGTGCTGTTTTGTAGCGTACCGTTCCGGTGCAGGGTATCCGGGATAATAATCAAATCAGGGAAGGGGATCTTCTGAATCATCAGATGCTTGATGATTTCCGGAGGGCAGCCAAAAAGTACAGAGAACTGCTCGCATTTATAGATCTTTACACCTGGAATAACATCGATTATGGGCATGGGGCTTCCTGAAAGTCAGTATACTCTTCCTTGGACGATAAGTTCAGCAAGATCCGTAATCACCGCTGGATGCAAGTAGTAAACCTCGGGCACCGGCCAGATGCAGATCTTTTTCGTTTCGTTGCTCACTATACTGGAGAGGCATTTTCTATGTTATTCGGAGTAGGTGGTTTCACTGAGGCGAGCCAGTTCCGCTGCCTGGGAAGAAATTCTGGTGATCCCATCGGATAGATTTCGCGCCGTTTCATTGATCTGCGATATCTCTTTGTCCAGACTTTCCATGGTTCGTGCCAGTTCTTTCTGACCTTCAATCTGCTCTCTTGAACTATTCATTACATCGCTTGCGCGATTTCGCTGCACAGACAGCTCCCGTATTAATCCTTCCAGAATACTGGCCTGCTTTTGCAACAGGCTGGAAGTCTTTTCTGCCTGTTCGTTGGTTCGATTGGTCTGTTCCTTTTGATGGCTTGCCTGGCGTGATGCCTCATCCGCCTGTTTCCTGGCTTCATCAATGGTGCTCATGGAATCGCTCACAATCTGTGCAATCTGTCGCACATTCTGGCCGGTAAAGTCTGCCAGTTTGCTTACTTCGTTGGCCACCACAGCAAAGCCTCTACCTGCATCCCCGGCCCGGGCCGCTTCGATAGATGCATTTAACGACAGAAGATTGGTTTTATCTGCAATCTCGGTCATCACTTCTGTAATCTGACTTACGTTTGTGAAAGCTTCTTCCAGCCGACCCAGGATCGCATTCGTGCCCTGTACCGACGCCAGTACACTGGCCATGGATCGGACGGCATCGGATGCGCTCTCGGTGAGCTGCTGATTGGAGGCGCCGATTTCATTCACCAGGGCATTCAGTTCGGTGCTTCCTTCGGCCATACTCTCAATGCCCTTACTCTGATTCTCTACTATGCTGGATGTCTGCGATGCACTGGCCGTGAGCTGTTCGGTGACTGCATTTGCCTGCTGCAATGCGGCGGCCTGGCTCTCGATGCGCCTGGTTGTGTCTTCAATAAATCCCTTGAATTGCTCGGTGGCTCGATCCAGATCTTTTGCATGCATGGCCAGAACATGCTTTTGGTCCGTGAGCGAAGATACCAGCTCTGCATTGGATTTCGCATGACCATCCGAAATTGCTGAAAGTTCCTTTTGCATGCGCAGGATCCCGGAAATAATTCCACCCACAACCGGCAGATACACTACCATCACTGCCAGATCCACGAGACCTACGGTATATTCGCTATAAATTTCTGTGTCCCCGAACTGAACTCCTGATCCTGCAGCCGCAAACAGGGCAACTGTAAATAGCGCTGCGGCCCAGAGGGAAAGACCGAAGGTAATGATTGCCGATCCAAGAAGAGCCGAATAGCCCAGGATAATATAGAAAACTGCATAGACCGTGGAGTCTTTGATTACATTAAATGCTGCCTGCCTGGAATCGGAGCATCCAACTATGATAATCAAGCCGAGCACAGCCATGTCGATAAAGACGGCCAGGCGAGAGAATCTTCGGGGGATTCGTCCTCCTCGCATTAGAATCAATCCAATTACTCCCACCAGGAAATACACCAGAGTACCCGCTGCCTCCGCACGGATCATAATACCTGTGGAATCGCCGGCCCAGCTCGCAGATACCGCGCCTGCGAAAAGAAAGGCCAATCCCAGGCGGATGTAATTCACTGTTCTGTAGCCCCGGGCCATAATGTCCTGAGCTGTTCTCTGTGTAATGGTCATGAATGGACTTTCTCCCTTGCTCTTTGTATGACTATGTTTCAATTTTGCAAAGATTTCCTGCCACACAGTTCGGCAGATTTTCCATAAGACGAATCTTTCAACGCTGAGGCAGTCATTTTCAAAAAAGGGAATGGGATGCTCCGATTTCTATTATCGACCGCGGAATGTGCCCGCTGGAAGAAAACGAAGACAAGCTGGCCGGAAAACCTTTATATAGCAAACTCTCTGCTTTATGATCTTTCATACACATTTACGGACTGAGGATTCAGGATCATGGCAACACAGGTTGAAAGCCCGATGGAGTGGCGCCTGAGGGCGGAAGGACCCAGTGCTCTGCGCAGAATTCTCCTATTTCCTGCTCAGGATTTTCAGCAGCCATCCGGCCAATCGCGAGTGATTGGGCCACGGGACTCAGAGCATACGATAATCTTAAAGAAAGGCCGCTGCTCTAACACAACTTCCGATAATCTATCTTATGTCTCATTTTGAGGCGGATGTAAATATGCGAAACACCACATCGTCCACACAGTAGCCTCATCACATCGTCTACAGGTGATTCAGTATTTGCAGAATCGACATTGTTTGCAATCGCAATTTATTCGGATTCCAGCGCTGATGTTTTCGGGTTATCATATTGAAGAACTTTCCCTGTGTATGTATCCAGAACACCAATGTAAGCATCTGCAAAATGGATGCGTCGATGCCTGTCCGAGATTTCTTCAAGGCCGATCAGTTCGCCGCGTAAGACGTTTGATATAAACACCCTGTGTGTACCGTAACGAATGAATCCCTCATCTGAAACTCTTTCAACTTCGTAGCTTGTATGATAGGCTATCTCCGGGAGCTTTTCCGGAAACGCTCTATTGGATGGCTGATAGTACTCAGACGGTGTTTTGTTTTTAAGACTGGCATGAGGTCTTACATTGTTATATTCATCAATAAATTGATCAAAGGCGTGCTGTTGTGCAACTAACGAAGAGCGAGGTGGCAAAGCGGTTTCCTGCTTCAATGTTCGATGCATTCTTTCATGTCTTCCATTTTCCTGTGGATTTCCGGGACGTATTCTTTCCAGTCTGATGCCCAGCTTAAGCCACCAGACCGAAAGCCTGCTCAAACCTCCCAGACTATTTGAAGCTGCAAATGGAGAGCCGTTATCGCTCCTAATGGCATCTGGCAATCCATACTCGCGAAAAACATCCGTAAAGGCTGCCTGGACATTCGTGGTATCGGTTTTTTTAGTAATCGTACATGCCAGAAGAAACCTGCTATAGGCATCCGTAATTGTTAATGGGTCACACCTTTTTCCATTGCCAACGACGAAGTAACCCTTGTAGTCTGTGCACCAGACATCATTCGCTTGAAGCACGTGCGATAACGGGTAGACACCCGTGGATTTGAGACGCCTCCTTTTCTTTTCATGGATCCGTCCGTTTCGCTTGAGAATTCTACCAGCTGTTGTAATTGACGGCCAATCTTTAATTCCCGGATACCTACCTCTAAGAACGCTTAGAATCTTTTCCGGTCCCCAAGTCGGTTTAAGATCACGGGCTTCCAGAATCAAGTTCACCAACTTTTCTCTGACGGCATTTGCCTGGCGTTTTGGCGCTCTGGATTTTTCCTTAAGCCCGTCAATACCCTCCTCTTTAAACCTCCGGATATATTTGTATCCGGTGGATCGGTCTATTCCGAACTCCCGGCATAAATCTGTCATCGTCCAGCCGCCAATCTTATATGCGGCTATGAATTTTACTTTCTCTTCGTCCACGCTCGTTTCCTTCCAAGGCATCAGGTAATCCTCCTGATGCAGAATTCATGTGGACGATGTGGTGGTTATACTTTGTTGGAAATGAGACGCTGTAGTACCTAAAGAGTAAACTGGCTGATTGGCTAATACTGCATGGCAGCAGTCCGGCCTATTCCGAATCCCGGACGTTACGATATGTGAAAGGCCCTGAACGCATTCTTCCAGCGGCAAGCGGCAGAAGCGGACTACATTTACTCATTCACCCGGCTTTGTCGGGGCTTCACGGCCCGTGCTCCAAAGTTTCCAGCTGCAACTGCTCTTACTCTTTAATTCAAAGAACGCGAATGCCAGCACCGCTGTCATACAACGAACGAAAACTCCCCAGCTCCAATGGCGGATCAAGCGCAATACAGGTGCTCCCATGAAAATTAACTCTCTGGACAGCCGATATCGTCCAAAAATCCTCGGCGAAGTAGTTCGAAGTTGAACCATACCGAGTAAGAGGAATGGAAACAATGGGACTGCCCACGCAATCGTCTCCAATAAATAATTTATACTCGGAATCTATCCCTGAAGCATTATGCACACGAAACATTGAATAAGTTTCATGTCCCTCCGCGACGATGGCCGCGAGGGCGATCAGTTCCGTATGCGGATCCGTAAACCTTTCATTGGAGCCACAGTTAATCAATCCTGTAAGGAGCACTGCTATCAGAAGGATGTTCGTTTGGCGAAGCATTCTAGAATATCCTGTTCAACACAGACACGGTAATCCCCGAATAGCTGTCCTGCACATTGCTGCCATCTGAGGTGGGAAGATTAAATGCCATTATAGCAGGTGCCAAGCCATCGCGTTGACTGAGAAGCAGAACCGAAGAGTCGTTCTTTCGTAAGGTCTGTACATATTGCTGATATCTGGCGGAAACGCGAACTAAGAGAGAGTCGGAGATTGAATAGCTATAACTAATATCGATTAGTCCACCATTAATATCAACCCAGTTCCTTTCTCTGATAGAGTAGAAAATCTTATTGGAAGACCTGGAAAACAATGTCGGGGAAAATTCAATC
>JBHIXQ010000139.1:0-6335 GCA_041984705.1 Leptonemataceae bacterium
TTAATCTCTTCTTTCTCGATAAGAGAATCTGGATTAAGATTCTGAGGACTTTCCAGAGTCTCCATGAAAGACACTTCGTCGTTGTCATCGCCCATGTACCAGATGTCGTTCAGGGAGATGATGGAAGTACCGGAAATCTTTGTAAGAAGACTCTGAAGTTCATCCACAGAGATTCCCATCTCTTTAGCAATGTCTTCATCTTCTACGGTATGCCCCAGCTTGTTTTCCAGCTGGGAGATGATCTCTTCTACCTGACGGGCCTTCTGGCGAATACTACGAGGAATCCAGTCAATACTACGAAGCTCGTCGAAGATAGCTCCGCGTATCCGAGTCATCGCATACGTTTTAAATTTAATATCGCGGTTGGGATCGAACTTCTCGATAGCATCCAGCAGACCAAAAGAACCATAACTTACAAGATCATCGAATTCCACGTTCTGAGGCATACCGATGGCAACCTTGCCTGCGACATACTTCACCAGAGGAGCGTACTTTTCTGCAAAGAAATCCCGTAACTCTGGCAGGCCCTCTTTGCGATATCGCTGCCACAGGGATTGTTCGTCTTCGTCTTTATATTTCTCGTAGATCTTTGACATTCGACAGGCTATTCATCCCGGGACAACATGGTGCGAATGGCCGAAGCCATGAGGCGCGGGTTGTTTTTGACTTTCACTTTGTCTACCAGGATATGATCCCCGAATTCCTTTCTTTCTGGCTCTGTGCCCTCGGCGAACGGCGACTCACCGCCCGCATCCGGCAGATCCTCGTCTCCGGAAGCATCCAGGGCATCCAGGCTGCCCAGTTCGTCTTCTGCCAGATCCGACGCTTCTCCACTGCCGCTTAACAGGTCAAGGAACTCGGGTACCCGATTCTTGAGTACCTGATATACCCCTACTCCAAGGGCCGCGGAGAGAACTGTGCAGATCAAAGCAGTGATCACTACGTGCGTCAAGCTGTTTCCAGACATAAGCCCGAATACAAGGGAAACAGTAAGCCCCAGCAGGGCAAATACGGCGATGAATTTAATCTGCAGGGACATTCAGATGCCCGGGATCAGTCGTTTCCGATCCCCACCATCTGAAATATTTTTGAAAAGAATCCTGAAATACCTTCTCCCTCCTCTTCAAGCTCGCGATTCAGAAGGCGGGCGGCCACATGTTGCATGCAGGCAGAACTCTTTGCACCGGGGTATAGTACTACGTGGGGACGCTGGCTCCGGATGCTTTTTTGCACCAGGTTCTCTTCAAAAATGAAGCCCAGGTTTTCCACATTGGTTTTCAGGAATTGAGAGGAAATGGTGATAAGACGATCTGCCACTCGTTTGGCTTCCACGGCAGTAGGAACACGGTTCACCACCAGTTTGATGGTCTTTTCCTGTCGATTGGCGACGATGCTCTTGATCATTCCGTAGGCATCAGTAATTGCCGTGGGTTCCGGTGTGGTAACAACCACAACATCGTCCGCCGGCATTACCAGGCCGATTACATTGGAGCCCACACCGGCGCCGGTATCAATGATCATTACGTCGTATCCGGGAAGATCTTCCAGGCCGGTGAGAAAATGCTCTCTTTGATCATCACTCAGGTTTGCCAGCTGGCTGAGTCCGTTGGCGCCGGCGATTATGTCTATTCCGTAGTTTGTGGGAATGATGATATCTTTCAGGTTCCGGCGGCCCTTCATCACCTCATAGATGTTGTGCTCGGGAATGATTCCCAGAAGAACGTTGATGTTTGCCAGACCAAGATCACCATCGAACAGCAAGACTTTTTTGCCGAGCTGCGCCATGCTGATCGCCAGATTCACGGATACGGTGGTTTTACCCACCCCACCCTTTCCGGAGGTGACGGAGATTATGCGGGTTGCCTTTTCTGTGCCCGGTCCCGTCGGGCTTTGCTCAGCGATGCTTTCCATAGACGTCTCACGCTCCAGCACGGTGGCCGGACCGACTCCAGCCAGAACCTCCGCCATTTGCGTTCGAGCATTTCTGACCTTTTCGAATCGTTCCATTATTCCGGTCTCTCTTCAACGATAATTTAGACCGTTTTTCCGATTCAGTCCAGTAGCATCCGGGCAAGGTCATCTGGTCTGGCATCCATGATATTGCCGGGCACGCCTGGACCATCCATCAAAAACGAGAACGGCCTATTAAATTTATCGGCATGCTCGATGAATGCGCCAAAAAAATCTGTTTCATCAAGCTTCGTGAGAAGAATTTTATCGAATCCAAAGCTGTCAAATGTCTCAAAAACCCGATCTACCATCCGACTTTCGGTGCCTGCAGCCACCGTCAGATGCACATCCAGCTTCACAGGACAGGCATCCCGAAAGGCCTGGATATCCTGAAGGCGTCCGTCCCGACCACTGATTCCAGCCGTATCGATGAGCATGATTTCTGCCGGGTCCTCATCCATCTGCTTGCGGAATTCCTCTACACTCAAAGGAGCATAAAAGGGTGCCCCAATAATCTCTGCATGCACTTTGAGCATTTCCGTTGCACCCAGTCTGTACAGATCCAGGTTATATATAGAAACCTCTCTCTTTTCATGCAGTAGATACCGGGTCGCAAGCTTGGCAATGCTGGACGTTTTGCCACTTCCGGTAGGCCCTACCAGCATCACGGCTCTGCATTCACCTCTGGGAGGTGCAATATCCGGCACCATCCGAATCATATTGCTGAGTTTGCTCAGAGTAACCTCTTCTATTCTACCCGGTTGCTGCCTGTCATTTCTAGAAAGACTGTCATCGACGCTGCGAATTATGCGGTCTGCAAGATCGCTAGAAAGACTGGAATCCAGCAATCTCTGTCTGATTTGCATAAATTTGCGTGCAGTTGGATCCTGAGCTACCGCAGTCATTGTGCCACGTTCCAGGTCTGAATCATTGTAGCTCTGATTGGAGCCGCCAGCCAGAGAAGCCCCGGACCAGCCTCTACCTGTATTGATTTCAAGTTTCCGACCGGCTGAAGACGCGGCAGACGGTGCAAGACGCTCCACCTCTTTCTCGGCGGCAGCCATAAGCTCCTCATCACTTAGTTCCGCCTCGGCAGGCATTTCTGCGGCAGGTCTGGATGGATCGTATTTATCGGACCAGAGTGCATCTATTTCTTCGGCGCTAGGAGGCTCGGCTACCTTGATTACTTGCTGAGAAGTAGCCGCACGTGCATTCCCTTGAGAGGGGCTCGCAGAATTCCCGGAGGTGGCAGGAGCCGACCAGGAGTTCTGCATCCCTTCGGCCCGGGCCATTGCATCCATCTTCTTGAGCAGTCGTTCCATCCGGGCATCCGACTCTTCTTCCTTCTTCTCTTCGCCGCGGGAACGCTCCAGATCCTTGCCTGTCTCATCCTTTAGAGCTTTCAGCGAGGCAATGAGCTGATCTAGCTCGGGTATATCAGCTTCCTCTCTGCTCTTTCCAGATTCCGCCTGGGAGTCCTCCTTCTGGCCCTGTGGAGCAGGGGCCCGTTTTTCCGTGGATGGCCATTGCTCGGCCGCCTCTGTAGCCGGAAATGTGGGTTTTCGGACGGATGTCGGGTATTCGGAGGATCGGGATTTTTTCTCCCTGGATGGCCAGGAATCGTCACCGGTGGAAGCCGATCCTCCAGCCAGAAAAGATAGTGCGGCCTGCTCGGCTGTCTTCTTGCGCGTACTGGATTTACGCTCCGGCGATTTTCGATTATGATAGGGAGCGTTTTGCTCCTTGATCATGTAATCCACTTCGTAGATCTTCTTTTTAAAAAGACCGGTGCCCAGAAAGCCTGATTCGGAGATTTCCCGGGTGTCGATGACAAATACATCGGACCCATACTGACTGCGCAGCTGCATGAGGCATTTCTGTACCGATTCGCCTCTCAATGTTCCATATTGCATGATGAATCCTCTGCAAATGGATTATGTCTCATTAAGATTGCGAGGATGCAATTCCTTTTTTACTATATATGCCCTGATTTTGCCCGATTTTTACGCGAATTTGCCCCGGCCGATGTCCGGCCAATCGCGGAAATTCCGGCCGCTCTTTGAAGACTCGCCACGGGAGATTCAGTCTTTCATATTGCGGCCCGGTGAGCAATTCCTGGGTGAACAACCCGGCCAGAAAGTGGCAAGATTCGATATGCTTCAACGACTGACAGTGTTGCCATGAAAAAGGCTTGAAGGGGCCCGGTTTCGCATGGATCTGGGATGCAATGAATTCATTTAAATATCGGGGACTGTCTTTGCTGCTGGTTTCCGCTCTCATCTTCAGCTGCTCGGAAACGAAGGTTTCTGCGCCGGTTCCAGGGCCCGCCGCCTTTGCCTGGGGGAAAGCCAGCGACCGGGCCGTTTCCGGACTATCCTCCCAGGGATGGACCCTGGTTCAAGATTCCGGGGATCTGGTGATTCTCTCTTATCCGATTTCCGAGGATGCAGGCATCAACGAATCGGATCTCTTTGCAGACGCTGAAAAGCCCGAAGAGCCGTACACCATTCGACTGTATTTCAATCAGGAAAAGCTGGCCATAGCACGGATCATTCGCCGCGACATCAGCGAAAACGTAGACTCCTTTGAAAAGGATATCATCTCCGCTTTTGGACTGAAAGAGGCCGCCATAAGCAAAGGCCCGGACAGCGAAACAACCGAAGCGGGCAACGAAATCAAAACCGGGGAACGAATTTTCGAAACCGACCAATACGTTTTGAAACTCATTCGCACCACCGTTGTCCCGGCAGAGGAAAAAATGAAAGGCGGCCTGAATGACCAGCTGGAAATAGAGGTATATCCTCGCTCCGAAAATCAGGGAATCAGCGCCGAAGCACTGAAATAAATAGCGCTCAAGAGAGAACCGGATGCCCGGATAGGAGGGCCCGGTTCATGGGAACTAATTTCGACATCAAGAAGAAGCCAGGAAAAAGAATATGGATACAGCCAAAATCAAAGAAATGCTCGGTGCAGATGCAGACAGTATTCTGAACCATACACCAAAGATCAAAAAGGAAAGCCTTCATTTACCGGGTCCGGATTTCATGGATCGAGTCTGGGTAGGTTCCGATCGAAATCCGCAGGTGATTCGATCCCTGGGCCAGCTCTTTCATAATGGCCGGCTGGCCGGAAGCGGATACGTTTCCATTCTGCCCGTTGACCAGGGCATCGAGCATTCCGCAGGGGCTTCCTTCGCACCCAATCCGGAATACTTTGATCCGGAAAACATCATCAAACTGGCCATAGAAGGGGGTTGCAATGCAGTAGCCACCACCTACGGAGTGCTGGGCAGTGTAGCGCGAAAGTATGCACACAAAATCCCTTTTCTGGTTAAAATCAACCACAATGACCTGCTGAGATACCCAAACCACTATGATCAGATCATGTTTGGTAACGTTGAAGAAGCCTGGAACCTGGGCGCCACAGCCGTGGGTGCCACCATCTATTTTGGCTCAGAGGAATCCAGTCGCCAGATCATCGAAGTGGCCGAAGCGTTCCAGCATGCTCATGAACTTGGTATGGCAACGGTACTCTGGTGCTATTTGCGAAACAATGACTTCAAGAAAGATAAGGATTACCATACTGCGGCCGACCTCACCGGTCAGGCGAATCATCTGGGCGTTACCATCCAGGCTGACATCATCAAGCAGAAGCTGGCCACCAACAATGGCGGGTATAATGCGGTGAAGTTTGGAAAAACTCATGAGAAGGTTTATACCGAGCTTTCCTCGGACCATCCCATCGACCTTTGCCGTTACCAGGTAATGAACTGCTACGCAGGTAGAGCCGGCCTTATTAACTCCGGTGGAGAATCTAAAGGTGCCAGCGATCTGGCTGATGCTGTTCGCACGGCGGTTATCAATAAACGAGCCGGCGGCACCGGATTGATCTCCGGTCGCAAGGCATTCCAGAGACCCATGAAAGAAGGGGTAGAGCTACTGCATGCAATTCAGGACGTCTACCTGAACAAAGACATTACGGTAGCCTGATTCCAGCCAACTCTCAGGCTAAATAGATGACCACACTTTCGGGGCATTCCTGGAATGCCCCGAGCGTCCGTTGGACACGGCCCTGAAAACCGGCAAGATTAGCCTGGGCTGATGTTCAATTTTGACAATCCTGCCCATCCTGGGGGCCTTTGATTGCCCGATCCTGCTGAGATTTCATTTACATCGATTCTTCGTTACCCGGGGAATTTCATGCGTCGCTCCAGTGTCTGAGCTGCAGGACGCCCTGACTTGATACGATTACAGTTTAAGAGAGAGCGGACACGGCATCCACGACCTTCCTTTTCTGATAGCTTTTCCTGTTTCTACTATAGAATTCACCGTACGTCCATTTCAGAATAATGGGTTCTATTTTTGAATTCCCTGCTGCCGCTTACC
>JBHIXQ010000140.1:0-6034 GCA_041984705.1 Leptonemataceae bacterium
CCCCGGACGAAGGCGGAGCCGTAGTTCCGGAGGCTTGTGACTCACAAGACTAAGAAGTGATCGGCGGACTAAAACGGCTGTATCCCTTGCGGCTCTAAGCGTGAACCCACTTTTCGGGTGTACGAATAAAGTCGTGTTTTTGCCCGATTTGTACGAATAAAGTCGTGTTCATTATCATTTAGATTATCGTAATTGAGAATCGCAGACGTCATCTGGCAAATCGATTTCATACAACCTGGGCTCATGAGTATGCCCGGGAGTATCTCGATTCCATGGGTCGGTTTGTGCAGGAAGAGGATATTGAACAAATCGGAATGGGTCAAATCGCACTGGAAGACAGAGTGCGAAAGCAGGCGAACAGAGTTTTCTTTTGTGATACAGACCTAATGGCCACAGTGATCTACAGCAATCATTACTTTGGAGATTGCCCATCGTTTATTCCTGAAGCGCTTTCCACCAGGATAGGTGATTTTTATCTCTTTATGGATATCGACATTCCATGGGTAGAGGATCCACAGCGAGATGCACCGCATCTTCGCGAGGAGTTTAGATCCAGGTTTCTGGGAGAGCTGGAGCGAAGTGGGGCAGAGTACAGAATAATCAAAGGAAATTTTAATCAGCGCCTGAAACGGGCGGTGGATGCAGTAGATAACTATTTGAGCAACTATTGATTTGGCTTGACTTTCTTCTTTCTTCTGGTTGCTGTTAACTGCTGCTGGAGATAAGAAATGTATCGCATAAAATGTAATTCTATTGTAACAGTATTGACTTCTGCATTGCTAACGTTGTTTTTCGCAACTCAGTGTACAGACAGACGAAAAGTCGTGATCACGGGTTCCAATACGATGTTGCCCATATTGAAGATCGCGGAAAAAGAGTACGAAAAAGAGAACCCGGAAATAGATCTGATAATCTCGGCCCCTGGATCGGAAGCCGGAATCGATGCGCTTACCGCCGGTGAAGTAGACATTGCTCCCACCTCTCGCGAAGTATATCCAGGGGAGCTGGACAAATTAAAGGAGAAAGGCCCTGTAGAAGTGATGGAGGTGGCCTTTGACTGCCTGCTTCTTGTTGTAAATCCGGACAATGAAGTATCGTCTTTGCGTCTCAAAGAAGCGTCAGAAATATTCTCCGGTAAGATCAAAAACTGGAAGGATCTGGGCGGTCCCGATCTTCCTGTTGTGGTTATGGTGCGAGACGAGAAGTCGGGCAGCGCCGACTATTTTAAAGAACATGTATTGCGTTTACTGGATCTGGGCGAAGAGGCTTTTGAGCAATCCCGGGAATTGCAGTATTCCGAGGATGCTATTGTAGTAGAATCCAATGCAGAGATGAGTGAGAAGATCCTCAAGGAAAAAGGAGCCATCGGTTTTATGGGAATGGGTAGTGCAGAAAAGGTACATACTCGGCTGGTGAAAGCATTGAGCTATGCCAGGGTGCCATCGGAGACTCCTGTAGCGCCCACGATAGAAAATGTGTATAATCGCACCTATCGCCTGTCCAGGCCGCTCTATCTTGTGTTTCGCCCGGGTTTGAATCCGGATGTGGATGCTTTTACGCAATGGATGATCTCTGACAAAGGGCAGAGGCTGATCAAGACAGCTGGCTATCTTCGTTACACAATGGAAGAAGTCCAGGTTGTGGAGCAGAAGGACTCAAAGAAGGAGTCCGATAATTAAAAACTCCAGGTCTTGTTTGCTGGTCACGTTTTCTCATTCGCTAAAGCTAGGTACCCATTTTGGTTAGCAGCCGGAACGGGTTTTTTGCTCATATCGTTTGCATAAGTCTTCCGGACAGATTTCTCCGGTGGCTGCATTCTTGAATTCAGATGCGAAGCAACCTCGGGAGCGATTGTCCACATTCAGTTTCTCATCTGCTGCTTCAAGATCTCTGCGTGTGCAGAATCTGAGTTCCAGACTGTAGCGATTCCGGCCGGATGTATTGGGCATGGTTCCATGTAAATGTCGGGAAGCGAAAATCAATCCTTCCCCTGGTCCAATATCCGGTATGAAGCCTGAATCAGGATCGGGAGGATCCGTTGCCGAAGGGTAGGTCAGCCCGGTTCCTGAAACCTCTCCATTGGATGATTCTTGATAGGCCTGAAACCCTCCTCGCGAATTCCATTCTTGTAGATCAAAGAGATGCGAATCGTTTTGGAGTGGAGTATCCAGAACTTCGGGAAAGAAGACGATTCCATTATTTCTATTACACTGGCTCAACGGAATCCATAGATTCAATTGACAGGATGCATTCGCATAGTAGGTATCCCGATGCCAGCAGAGTAATCCGCGGGCCTGTGGATGATCCTGAAAGCCGTCAGGGATGCAGCGAAATCGGACCCGGTCAGTAAATATAGAATCCAGTGGCCAGCCCAGGGAACTCAGCACTTCCCGTAGATTATCATAGATCTGGTGGGATCCAGAGACTAATTGTCTCAGGGCATTAAGATTCTCGAGATAGATCTTATTGGAAGGTGGATCAAAAATGTCCAGGTCCAGGGGATGTTTCGCCATCCAGGAATTACAGATGGCCGCTACCGTATGTAGCGTTGCATCCTGGAATCGATGGATTTTCCCGTCGTAGAGCAAAGACCTGGAAAGATCTTCGTTTTTCTGGTGAACAGGCTCCCTGGAATTCATTAGCATTTCAAATTCATATGGATAGATTTCCGGTCATCGGTAAATGCCTGCTTCCCATTCTTTCTGAATAAGCGCGCAACAATAGATTTTTCGTTTGAAACCAGAATGTCTTTTGAGGACTGTATTCCGAGGCTTTATTTTATGCCACCGGGTATTGTTAAGACCGTCTTCTGGAACCTGGTCCTGGCCGCGGCCTATACCTTAACAGGACTATGGGGGCTGGATCTGGCAATTGTCAATTCCAATGTCACTTTGATATGGCCACCCACCGGTTTCGCCATGGCCGGACTATTATTTCTGGGGTTAAACGCATCACCTGGAATTCTTGTGGGAGCCATTGTCACCAATTTACTCAACGGTGCCGATCCAGTCATCGCAACCTGCATTGGAGCCGGTAATACCGTGGGAATGGTAGTGGGCTATGGACTGGTTCGTTCTGCGTACAGAGGAAAGCCGAACTTCTCCCAGGTTCGATTTACTATTTTATTCATCATAAATGCCGCGATTGCGGGAACACTGTTTACATCATTCTGGGGCGTTTCCACTCTTTATCTTGCAAACGTTATCCATCTCGGCCAGTATCTGGAAACCGGGCTGGTCTGGTGGATCGGAGATGCTATGGGGGTGCTTCTGATTGGTCCTGCATTGATTTCGCTGACCACTGTGAATCGAGTCCTGCGAAGGCCAGAGCAGATGGTGGAATTCGTAGTGCTATTGCTGATCAGCGCGGTAGTATGTTACTGGGTTTTCTTTGCGAATCTGGGACTTGCCTCCCATTATCCATTGATCTATTTGATTTTTCCCTTCCTCGTCTGGGCGGCTATTCGATTCGGTCCTTCCGGTGGCTCTTTCCTTGTCCTCCTGGTAGCATTGTTTTCCATTACAAGTACCGCTTCCGGACTGGGACCCTTTAGCCGAGAGGATGTACATTCCAGTCTGCTATTCCTGCATACATACCTGAGCCTATTTGCCATTACCACCCTGCTTCTGGGAGCCGTGCTGGAGGAAAAAAGAATCTATCTCATGGATATTTCCGAGGCTCGCCAGAGAGCCGATGAATCCAATCGACTCAAAAGCGAATTTCTGGCCAATATGAGTCATGAGATTCGCACGCCCGTAAGCGTCATATTAGGATTCCTGGATTTCTTAAAGGACCCTGAATTAAGCGAAGCTGAAAGAGAGCATCATATTGAGACCATTCGCCGAAATGGTCATCATCTACTGGCATTGATCAACGACATTCTGGATCTTTCGCGAATAGAGGCTGGAAGAATGCCTGTAGAAAAGCAACGAATCGCTCCCATGGCCTTTCTGGAAGAACTGGTGGATCCATTTCGCATCCGGGCGAAACAGAAGGGGCTGGATTTCTCCCTTCGTAGCGAAGGAACAATTCCAAGATACATCTACTGCGATCCACTGCGCTTGAGGCAGATAATATCCAATTTACTGGGAAATGCGATCAAGTTCACAAATCATGGAACCGTGGGGCTACAGGTCACTGGTCAGGGAATTCCCTCCGGCCTGGAGCTGGAGTTTGGAGTTACCGACACCGGTCCTGGAATGGACAGGAACCAGCAGAAGGCGCTTTTTCAGCCTTTCTCCCAGGTGGACAGCTCCTCCAGGCGTCAGTTCGGAGGAGCCGGTCTGGGGCTGGCAATTTCCCGAAGGCTTGCAGAGCTTATGGATGGAGAATTATCCGTGCAATCCGAGCCCGATGCGGGCTCCCGATTCCTTTTGCGGCTTCGGCTTTCCAGGGATGAATGTCTCTGGGACCAGCCAGCGCAAGAATCAAAAGAAGATTCAGTATCGCTTCCTTCTGCGACGGGACGTATTGTCCTGGGCAGAGTACCGGAAAAGAAGCGCGAGATTCTGGTGGTGGAAGATACGGAAGACATTCAGGTTTTACTCAAACGTCAGCTGGAAGGCATGGGAGCGCAAGTCATGCAGGCCAGGAATGGGAAGGAAGCCCTGGACATGGTGGAGTCCCGAATCACCGGCGGGCGAGACGGACGTTTCGACGTTATTCTAATGGATATTCAGATGCCAGTGATGGATGGCTATGAAGCTGTGAAGCGACTGCGTGCTGCGGGCTATTCAGGACGCATTGTTGCTCTTACCGCGCATGCGATGGAAGGGGAAGAGCAGAGATGTCTAGCTGCGGGGATGGATGGCTATCTAGCAAAGCCTGTGGATCGCGTCGCTCTGCGAAGCGCCATAGGCCTCTCCGGAGAAAAAAAATCATGAGAAGCAGGGAATCTGTATGGAGCTGAATACGAAAACTAGCAGCGGTGCAGCAAAAATTTCAATAGGTCTGGATGCACTGATCTTATTGGCCTCAATTCTGGTTACGATTCTATGGCTGGCTGGATACCCGGCACTCTACTCGGACTCTTCGCCTGTTATGTCGGCCTTCACATCTCTTTCCCTGCTGTTAATGGCCGGTAGTCGCCTGGCACGAAAGCTTTTGTTTGGCTGGCCCACGGCTCTAACTCTGGCGCTCATTGGTCTGGTTATGGGAGGGAATGTCTCATCCATGTTGATTCATCTTTCCATGCCTCCAGAGCTACTGGCTTCTTTTGACATCGTGCTGACTTCGGTGATGACTTCCGTAGGTTTGACCCTTTTCTGTCTTTATGAGCTCCTGGTGGCCCTGCGAGAAACACCACAAACTGGCTTTATCTTCGATGATATACTCCTGCATCTTGCTCTGGTCCCCGGTGGCCTCAGTCTTCTAGGGGTAATGCTGAATAATCCGACTTATATAAGCGAAGGTAGCGATCCCCGGGTAGGGATCTCTCTACTGGAAATGGGCTTCATGGGTGTTTATGCCACCTCTGCGGTGCTTTCCAATCCCCATCTATTTCTCTGGCAATTTCTGTCCGCTTCCTGGTCCAATCGATGGATATTTGTGGCATTATTCGCCAACCAATTCATTGCACCTCTGATTGTGGCTTATCTGTTTCTGGGTGTATCGGCGAATACTGGAGGTCCTGGTCTGGAGTTGTTTGTGCTTCTTGCCGGAGTTATTGCAACCGTGTCTTTTCTGACCATGCAGGCCTATTTGAAACGCCGGGCTGCTTCAGGTTAGTAAGGAAATTCAGAACCTAAAGCCCTGAAATAATTTCAGATTTTCACATGGGCAATTCGAAACCAGAAATGCATCCCTCTGACTTTATCCGGGGCTAATTCGAAGGATCGGCATTGACAGGATACAGGCCTGATGTGCGATGCAGTATCCCATGTCTTCTTCGCAGGAACAGAGCCGGCCACTGCATGGCATCCTACCGGCTTTCAAGGACCAGAAGATTGAAAGAGACTTCCTGCGTGCAGATGCACGCCGAACTCGCAGGTTTATTCGACTTCTCTCGCTATTAGCTCTGGTTATTACAGCTCTG
>JBHIXQ010000140.1:6044-6315 GCA_041984705.1 Leptonemataceae bacterium
TCTGACCTGGCATGGGGCTCTGGAGCCACTGGCTCACAGACCGCAGGCACTGATGGTATCCACTGTCCTGAGGGCCGCATATGCATTGCTTTGCATTACCCTGTTCTGGTATAGTCAAAAGGATTCGTCCATCTTTCGAGTTTACCATTTTACCACGGCAATCTATCTGGGCTCTCTTTTGATCATCTCCATGCGGATGTCTGCCATGGAGCAATATGAATCCGGTCTTTTCTGGGAGATTGTTCTGGTAAGTCGCGATGGAATGATCTCC
>JBHIXQ010000141.1:0-6312 GCA_041984705.1 Leptonemataceae bacterium
TACTGGGAAACCTGATAGTAGGTGTCATAGGCGCAGTTCTCGGTGGTTGGCTGCTAGGTGGTTTTGTTCATTCAATCCTTCCCGGTCTCATTGGTAGTCTGGTTACAGCAACCCTGGGGGCCATCATCCTTCTCTTTTTGATTGGACTCATAGCGAAGAAATGACGAATTATACCACAGGCCGTTCTGGCCTGTGGTACTATGGCTAATATTTTCCTTTCCCCTCTCAAGCGATTGAATCGCACATCGGCGGCCGCCCGGCTACTATTTCTCATTCTACTACTTATAGGTTCCCTGGCGTACCAGGATCTGTCCCTGGCCTATCGCGACTATAGCCTCATCTCCAGTGCCCAGCGCGAAGAAGACGGTGTCCATGTAATGCGCGTGGTGAGCAAGCTCATGCGCAGTATTCAATACGAGCGCGGGGCTGCAGCAGTGTATAGAGAAACCGGTGAGGGGCTGTATCGTGCCAGACTGCAGGAACATTTTTCCGGCACGGATTCAGTAATCGAAGCCTCGGAAGAGGTCTGGAATGAATCGGACCTGGAGAGTAGCAGAGGACTCTACTGGAAATTGAGAGAGGATTTGAAGTCCGTTCGTAGTCGGGGAATTCCTTCCGAAAAAGACTACGAAAAACTGGACCGACAGCTCTATATGCTGGTGGAAGAGGTGCTCTATGAATCCGGCCTTATCCTGGACGAAGACACAGTCCGCATCTACCTCATTCTCGCCGCTTTTCAGACTATTCCTGAACAATCGGATCTGGCTCTACAGATGCAGGAAATACTCAACACAGGTCTGGAAGCAGGGGGCCTGAATGGAGTGTCCCGTCGCAGATTGAATGGAGTGGAGTCCAGACTGGATGCAGCCAGTCTGCGTCTGCAGGAAAAGATTGAAAAGATTAATCGTCAGAGCAGCCGACTGGAAGGAAGACTGAAAAAACCATTGCAGGCCTACGAAGATGCGTACGCAGATTTAAAGGCTCTGATTCGCTCCGGGGATGCATTTGAGCAGGCAGGGAAACTCACTACAACAGTGGAGACTCTGGTGGGATCCGAAAGAACGCTTCAGGAGGCTATACTGGAAGAACTGGAACGGGAGCTTTCCCGGGAGGTTCGATCATTGTGGCGAGAGATCATTATTACCAGTATCCTCGCAGTTTTTCTTACCTCCATTGTTATCATTATTTCAATCAGCATAGTTCGAGGCATTCGACGCTCTATCAACGATGCCAAAAGTATGGCTGCGGCTATCGCCACTGGCGAACTCACAGAAAGGATTCAGAGCTACGGTAGAGATGAGCTGGGCCAGTTAATGGAAAGCCTGAATGTGATGGCAGATAATCTGAGTCAGTTAATTGGAAAGATCCGTCTGAATTCAGAGAAGATTACCAGCTCCAGTCAGAATCTGGCGGCCACATCCGAGGAGTTCAGTTCTACTTCCGAAGAGCAGGCCGCGGCTGTGGAAGAGGTATCGGCCACGGCCGAAGAGCTCAGCGCCACCGCCGGCAAAGTCAGCGAAGCCACGCAGCAGGCAGTGGAATCTGTGCGAAAGATCCGCAATCATGTGGATCATCTCGTAGAATCCAATTTACTTGTTATGCAGGCACTGTCCGAACTTTCGGATTCATCTCGTATGGCCGCTGACAAAGCTACTTACAACCAGAAGCAAATTACCGAAGCCACTTCAGCCATGGAACAGATCGAACAGGCTACTCGAAAGATCGCCGATTTTGTACAGATAATTACAGAGATTTCCGAGCGCACCAACCTGCTTTCTTTGAATGCAGCCATCGAGGCGGCCCGGGCCGGCGATGCAGGAAGGGGCTTTGCAGTGGTGGCCGGCGAGATTACTCGATTGGCGGATCAAACCCAGGACAGCGCCAGGGAAGTGGAGCAGTCCATTGAAGAGAGCCTGGGCAGTATTCAGAACGGTGTTCGCACGGTGCAGAGTGTTTCCGAAAACATGAACATCATTCTCAATGAAGTGCAAAAGATCGATTCCCAGGTGAAATCCATCGAAGGAAGCGCATCCCAGCACTCAGACAATGTTACAGGAATTACAGAAAGTGCGCAGAAGGTAGAGAAAGTAATTGGAGAGATCCATACCGGCGCAGATGAGCAGAAGCGAGCCACGGATGAAGTGGAACGGACCATGGAAGACATCAACCGAAGTTCCCAGAATGTCTCTGAGGGTGCCGGCAATCTGGCAAACCTGGCAGGGGATCTAAGTGGTCTGGCTGAAACAATGCTTTCCGATGTTCAGAAATTTCATGTAAAGGATGAGCATTCCGAGGACTGAATCCTGGAGCAAAGAAACCGGCGGTCGGGGATGTATCTTAACAGGGATCACGTTCACGTCCCGGCGAAGATGAAAGTCGCTAGTTCTTGATAGGATTCATTTCCCGAATCAGTTCGAATTTCTTAACCAGAGTTACCTGATTTCCCTTTTTGTTGTATCGCACAGAATCGAATTCGCTTCTTGCAATTTGAATTCCTCGGCCGTGCCCCAGTCTTTCTGTATTTGCCCGGCTGGCGCCTTTTCGCATCATTTCGCTATGATCGAATCCACGACCTTCATCGGTTATGCGAAATCCCACAAATGAAGGAGTGAGTATATAATCCACTTTCACTTTCTTTTCACTGAATTGAGCCTCTGCCTGTCTCTGTCGAAATAGATCGATGTAGGTTCCCTCCCGGGTGGCCGCGCTCTTCTCTTCGTAGGTAATATTTAGGTTACCATGCTCCATGGCATTAATGATCATTTCTCGCAGTCCAAGCTGCATGGACATTATCTGCTCTCCGGTAAGGAAATGATGAAGGTGCTGGGTCAGGCGCAGACTCATTTGATCACCCAGGGTGATGTAGTTGGCCAGAAAATAAGTCTGCTTTTCTGAAAACAGATATTGTCCCAGAGAATCTTCAATATAGGCGGAGGCTCGCCCATAGATGGTGCCATCTGAGTTGCTTCTTGTATCTGGTATGAATTGTAGAACCACATTCATCTGCCGCGGCTCTCCGAGGATGTTTTTGAAATCAAAGGAAAATGCTACAATGGATCGGCTGCGAATCACTTCATCGATCTTATCTCGCAACAGTACCCTGCCAATAGGTTCATGGGCGGCCAGCTCTGTAATGTTCTTACCTACCAGCTTTTGTGGCGATCGTCCCAGATGAGTCTGGGATTGCCTGTTCATGGTAATTATTTCGCCGGAGGGTGTGAGCGTAAAAATAAGCTCCGCTGAATTTTCTACCAGTTGCCGGTATTTTTCTTCACTGAATTCCAGTCCCTGCTGGGTTTGCATAAGCTTGGAGATATTGGCTCGCAGCCTGGTTACCAGTTTTTCCTTCTGTAGATGGGCTGTGGAAAATGCGCTGGATAGAGCGATTCCCATGCAGAACACAAAGGCCATAAAGCCTTCTTCTGTGAGACCCACCATGGAGAAGAGATTCAGATAACCCAGAATATCCAGAAGAGTAGTAATGCCAAATATAACATAGCCTATCACAATTATACGAGCTTCGCGAATCCCCTTTCGCAAGGCTCGCATACTTACCATGGTGCCCCAGACGATTCCCAGGATGTGCGATACCAGAGTGGCCGGTATAATATACTTTTCCGTATAGTATAGGCCTTCCTCCCAGAAAAGCGAAGTTAACCCGAACAGAGAGACAACGCTACAGAAGGCAATAATCAGAGCTGTGGGTATGCGAATCCGGAACCGATAGAACTTCTTCAGATACTGCAGATGAAATACTGCAATCCAGATTAACGACTGAAAGAGTATCTGATGCTCGATGAGATAATTTTCATACCAGAAAGATATAAGCGTATGTAGAGAAAGTACAATCAGGCCAAAGGATGCAGAAAATAGCCCAAAATAAAGATAGGATAACGCTCTGCGATACAGCAAAAACAGTCCGATGTGCTGGATACCCACCACCACGAAAATGAGCCCCAGCACTGAATTCCAGATTACATTCCTTTCGAATAGGGCATGAATTTCTTTTTGAGGACCCAGAAAAACTCCGGATGTAAGAAATCCTCCCACTCCGTAATAGCTGGCATTTCGAATAGTAATTACGTTTCTGCCGGGCTCCACAAACTCCAGGGGAATGTCGTGCACAGCAGTTCGGTGGCCGAACTCCAGTAGCTTGCCGTCCGGTCCGATTTTTCCATTTCGACCCACAAGCTTGCCGTTCCAGTACACCTCCACCGCGGCATCGGTATGAGGAAGAAGCAGGGACAGATCCTCCCTTTTTTCCCTCAGTTCAAGCAGAGCGGGATTCAGAATATCTACATTCAAGCGATACCAGGCGCTTCCCTGGATTTCCAGGCCTGCCTGATGCCAGCTCAGAGGAATTCGTATGCTTAATGCTTTTCGGATAGCCGGTCCGGAATGAAGTACCGCCTCCTGAGGCAGATCTTCGGGAAAAAAGAGCCAGCTTCCGGATAATCCGTAAACATCGGCTGTTGGAATGGTTACCGTTCCCTGCTCGGGTTCGGCGGATCTGGAATTGCAGTGTGGCAATAAAGAGAACAAGATAAGCCATATAAGGAGACGAATCCTGCGGACATATTGGTTGTCCGCATTTATGTATTTTCTCAACCTTGCCATGTGAAACTCTCTGGCTTCCCATTATACCCTATCGGCATACCGGTAGGCATTCTGGTCCTGTGCCTTGCATTTAGCGGTAGGCCTGCGTTTGCTCAATCCGTCGAATATGAGGACCCGGTTCCCAGAAACAAAGCCATCCACTCAATAGGGTTTGGTTCCTGTATGAGGCAGAATCGGCCAGCTCCCATACTGGATGCCATCAACGAGAAACAGCCAGATGTTTTTATTTTCCTGGGGGATAATGTCTACGCAGATACAGATTCTGCAACGGAAATGGAATCCAGGTATTCAATGCTTCGACAGAAGCCAGGTTTTCAGAAACTGGCAACACAGAGTAGAATCCATGCGATCTGGGATGACCATGATTATGGAGCCAACGATGCAGGGGCCGACTTTGCATTTCGCAAGGAATCGGAACGGATCTTCAAGTCTTTCTGGGGCCTCAGCGATAGCAAACCTTACAGGAATCGGGAAGGAATCTATGCATCTTTTCTTTACAGAACCAACGGCAGGTATCCCATAAAGGTGCAGCTGATCTTGCTGGATACTCGATCGTTTCGCAGCGCGTGGAAGACCAAACCGTGGTGGCAGAGTTTGCTGGGTCTGGGGCTGGATGGACCTTACCTGCCTGATTCCGATCCCCAAAAGACCATGCTCGGTCCCGAGCAATGGAAATGGCTGGAGCATCAATTTCAGGTGCAGGCAGATCTTCGCATCGTGGCTTCCAGTATTCAGGTTCTTTCTTCTGCAAATGGCTTTGAGACATGGAGTAACTTTCCATCCCAGAAGGAGAGGTTACTCAGTCTGGCATCAAACAGCCAGGGTTCTGTAGTTTTCATTTCAGGAGACCGTCACTTTGCAGAAATCAGCGCTCAAAGTTATAAAGGGAAGGTCTTCTTCGATATAACTTCCAGTTCTCTAAATCAGCCTCTGGACTTTGGTGAAGAGGAGAATCCTTTAAGACAGGGGAATCGATTTCCGGGCCCCAATTTTGGACAGATCGTTATTCAGGATACTTCGCCGAACTGGACTGCAGAGTTGCAGATACTGGATGAAAAGGGAGAGATTCGACTGATGAGCAATCCCTGGAAGCGATGAGAATTGCGCCCGGAGCTACCTGGTTGCATGGCCAATCATTACCCTGGATCTATTCGTTTACGGTTCTGCTGAATCAATAGAAACGATGGATGCTGCGAACTGTTTAGAACGTTACACACATCCTTTCGCCTCATTGTACACAAGAAGGGCTCGAATCAAAGATCCGAGCCCCGGAGGAAAGCAGGATAATTAACCGGCCATTGCTGCCTGTTTTTCCAGTTCCACCAGGAAAGGGCACTCGGGTGCCGGAGTAGCTTCGCTAGTATCCTTGATTAGGTCCTGAAGAGTAGATTGTGCATTCTTGAGCTCCACAATCCTTTCATTCAATTCTTCAATCTTGGAAACAACCAGATCCTGAACTTCTTTGCACTGACGGTTTTCGTCTGCCCTCAGTCGCAGAAGCTCCTGAATCTCTTTTAAACTAAAGCCCAGAGCCTGAGCTTTTTTGATAAAACGAATTCGAACCAATGCATTTTCTGTATATTGTCTGTATCCGGATTCGTTCCTTTCAGGGGCAGGGAGCAGGCCACTTCGCTCATAGTAGCGAATGGTCTGGAGGTTAACGCCTGCCCTCCGGGCCAATTTGCCTGTAGTGTA
>JBHIXQ010000142.1:0-6303 GCA_041984705.1 Leptonemataceae bacterium
AAGTACGGAGAGCCAGGCAGCCTGCCGGAGCCACTTGAAGAAAACCTTAACTTCTACAGGGTTTGATTCCTGCCATTTCCGGCAGCTCGGGCCCACTGCGGGAAACCCTGGAGATGGAGAGTTCACATAGTTCGCAATTCAGCTCGCATCCCCCTGCTCTTTTGAGGAATCCAGCTTCTGAAGAATTAGCCGAATCTCACGTCGCTCCACCGGATGCTTACTCAAAAAAAGCGCTCTTTTAAGATGCTTTTTCGCAAGTGTCGGATGGTTTCTTTCGATGTAAAGTTCCCCCAGCTCTCTCAGACACCCAGGATGCTCTTTTCTTAGCTGGCAGGCTTTTTCCATCATGGAAAGTCCTTTCTGAGGATTGTCCAGATAATAGGTACGGGCCAGTAAATACATGGAACCAAAATGATCCGGCTTCAGAGAAAGAGATTTTTCGAGCAACGAGCGGCGCCGATCTTTGTCCACCAGGGCCAGGTTGTAATAACCGGCGTAAAAGTCCGGAGCACATTCGATAGCTCGACTATAGAGCGAAGCTGCCTCCTGGAGGTGATGCTCATCTGAACGAAGATTTCCCAGATTCACCAGCGCTTTCTTGTGGCAGGACTGAAGCTTCAAAGTGGCTTCGTATTCCCTGGCCGCTTCTTCCCGAAAGTTCATTTTATGATATAGAAAGGCCAGGCGAAATCGAATCTCAAAGGAGTCAGGATCCAGCTCCGCAGCACGGCGAAGCATTCGAGCCGCCTCCACATCCCCCTGGGTCAGACTTTTCTGATATAGATCATGGGCCGGACCGGCGTATATCATTCCCGGAAACAATGCCAGAATCAATATGAACCGACACAGGATGGTGGCCATTTCAAAGCGGTCGAACCGGAACGTCGAAGATGAAAGCTTCACCTTCTATATATCGATGAAAAATGGCAGATGCTTGATGGCCGGATGGGCTTTAGAGCTCGGCAGAAAGCTCGGGAGCCAGTCGCAGGCAGAAGGTACGTATTCACTCCACTGAGACCGAGAAGTGTTCAAGTACAGACCGAATCCACGGAGAATTTGACGGCTGCCCCTGGATTAGAAGTCTTCTACGAAGTAGGATTTGGTATATTCGCGCACCACTTCCACAATGAATCGGGCCCAGCTTCTCTGGTCTCCTGATTCGATATGTACCTGCTTCAATTTGGGAAAATAGGGTCTGGGCTTATGTATGCTATGAGTGAGTTCGATGGCACGAATGTAATGGTCCACTCTTCGAATGCGAACAAAGTTCAGCTGCTCCGTCTCCAATCGGCCCGGTGGCAGAAAACCAACGATAATTAGCTTGGGAAAGAGAGCCTTCTTCAACAGGTTGAGAAACTCGGAAAAAGAATCCACCCGATCAATAAACCCTTCGTAGGCGCCACCCCCCAGGTTCATCATCTGAGTTACAATGTCCATGCTCAGGGAAATCCCGGCCATCTCATTCATGTCCGAGACGATTACGATTCCTTCATCCGGCTGGAAGCATTTGAATTCCTGTTCTCCACCAAAATGCCGGCGCAATAACTTGGCTCTGGAAATATCGATCTCCTCCCCTTTTGTGAGCAGAGGATCCCTATTGGAGGGAACGCGCACATCCTCCCGGGACATGATAAACCGCTTTTTCAGGGCGCTCTGGTTCATGATCCGGAAGGCTTTGATTTTCTCTTCCAGTTCATCCAGGGTAGAAACTCCGATGCGAAGTGGGTTCTCTTTCTTTCTTAACTCTTCCTGAGTGGGTTCATCCATAGACGAGCTTCTATTCCTCTATTGCGCCTGATCGCAGATTCTGCTACCCCTTTATGACAAATAGAATCAAGAATGCAGAAAAGAACAATCCAAGAGCAATGAGGAAATACTGCATCCACCTGGTCTTTCTTTCCAGATCATTGATTCGGCGGCTCAGCTCCAGGTTCTCTTCTTCCAGCTTGTCCACTGCAGGACCTGATTGACTGTGTTGCCAGGCTTGAAAAAATATCGGAATGACTTCTGTCACCACAGGAACAAGCAAGGACAGGAAGCTAATGCTATCTTTTTTTTCTGAACGTGCCATAAGACAGGTAAGCACTGTTACTCTTTCTCTTGCCCTGGGAAGCATTTTTTTCTCCGGTTGCTATACCGCGGATTTCCGACCTCATCCAGAATACCCGGGCCGCAGACCGGTGGAAGTACAGAGCACGGAACTCAAGGAAACCTGTTTTAAACCCAGGGGATTGTTTCTGGGAACCCTTACGATTCGGAATTTTCAGGGGGATTTGAGCAATCCGGGTTTCAGGAGCTACATTGAGTCTCAGATGGAAGACCGGGGTTCCAATTTCGCATGCATCAGTAGCTCTCAACTAAAGGAAGAGGAAATGTTTCACGTGCAGAACAAATCCATGCACTCGAACAAGGTTCAGCCAGGTCAATCCATCGAAAAAAAGGTAGGAATCATGATTCTGCATCTGTACTATGATCCTGAACTTCCCCCTGGAGATTGAATGCGCACCAAACCAGAAGTACACGTGGACCAAGCGGGAGTGTGGTATTTTCGCACAAATCCAATCGATAACGCCTCCATTCTCAACTATTTCAAACAGAATTTGAAGCGTGATGAAGATGGATTGTATTACATAGAGAATAAGTTTGGTGAGCGAAAGGAAGAAGGATACATTCAGGGAGTTGAAGGATTCCCTCTGGTGATTAGCAGTCTATCAACGGATACCTGGAAGGCCTATCTCGAGTGCGATGTTCAGGTAAACCTGGATCCTGACTGGATTGGAAAACAGGCCAGCACAGAACCCGCCTATTTCTTCTATAAAGATGATTCCACTCTGTGGACTCTGATTCAAATGGATGGATCCAGCCGGGCCATCCCCGCCCGATTGAGTGGCCCCTGCATGGCTTCCCTGCACGATATACTTGAGCAGTCCGATGCGGGTTTGAATCTGAAACTGGCCCACGGCTCAGTTCCGGTTATTACAAGAGATCCCGGGGACTTCTTCCAGAAAATCGATCTAACCCCGCCGGATCCATCGGACAATCCCGTAGAATAATTCCGGGAGATGCTGATCACTGGACGCTGGTCTCTAGCCTCTGGTCACAAAACTCTGGTCTTCGGTTACTGGTTACAGATCGTTCCAGATGCGAAATTCAGCCAGGCGATATGCCCTCAGGACGGACTGAGTCCTGGACCTACCGGCACCAGTCCGGGGACTCGCTTATATTGCGGTGAAGTGGAATAAATCCAAATCAGACCTGCCTCCAGTGCAGAGGCAGCATGACAGGCCAGCCCCAGCGAAATACCGGATTCCAGGCGGATGCTTCTGGCTCTCTGCCATTGCTGAGGTCCAAAGGGCAACACTTCAGAACAGAGATCCTGAAATCCATCCGCCAAGCTCAACATTCGCTCAGAATCCAGGCCAGCTTCCGGCCCCAACGCAGCCCATTGAATGAAGCTTATGGCGGAGGTAAAGAAATGCGCGCCCTGCTTCAAGTCCTCCTGTAGATGAGCCCTGGCTTCCTTCGCATCGGCTCCCAGAGATGCGCACCGCAGAAAAAAGGATGGATCTATGTAGTATTCTATACTCAAAGAGATAGGCTCCTTTCCAGGGCCCGCTGCAGAGCCGCCCTTTCTTCAGTGTCTATTGCCGGGCTTCGCTCCCATTGATCCAGTCTTTGAAGTGCGCGAATTCTGCTTCTGGGCCAGTAAAGCTCCTGATAGGCACTTCGAATCAACTCGGAAACAGAGACCTGACGCCTTTCCGCAAGGTCTTTCAGCCGATTCCATTCTGAGTCCGGCAGTAGCATATGAAGACGCTTTAACTTCTTTTCGTTTTTGTCATTCTTCTCTGAACTGGAGTCCACAGACCCAGGATGCCATTGGCTTTGTTCGCGGGAAGTAGAATCTGGCAATTTGGAGGTCATAAAGTCCTTGGCAGGGGACTTGCCCGATTCCCTATTTCCCTGTGATTGCACTGTGGATAGCGGGGGGCCTTCTGGCTCTGATCGGCGGAATCTTTATACTTGGCTACTATGGATTACCGGAACCGGAGGTGCCCTACCCGGGTTTGCCGCGTCCGGACAGAATCCTTCCCGGTGCAGAAGCATGGGAATTCAAAGGCGATTCCGATGTCTGCTTTCTGGTGATTCATGGCTTTGCAGGATCAGCATTCAACACCAGGCCGCTGGGAGAATTCTTTCATTCCCTGGGCCACACAGCTGTGGGTCCCTTGCTGCCCGGTCATGGAACCGATCCAGAAGAGATGCAGAAGACCAGGTACTATCATTATCTTCGCTATGTAAATCATCTATACCACGAATGCAGACGCAGATATAAAGAAGTCTTTCTGGTGGGCTTTTCCATGGGTGGCACACTGGCCATGGATGTGGCCAGTCGAAATTCATTGAGAGCGCCAGTGTCCGGTCTGGTTCTCATCTCGGCACCGGCCTTCTTTAATGGATACTTCAATGGTCGAATGATAATGCATGATTTCAGTCTCATGCTTACAGGTTTTGCTCGCATTTTCACTGATATTATCAAGCTGGATAAAAAGCTACCGGACGAAGTGAGCGAATCCAATCCGTGGGTGGGCTACAGATTTATCTATCCACTGGGCCCTTTGCATAGCTTTAAGAGAGCATTTCGCGGAATTCGCCGCAGACTACCAATGATAACCAGTCCCTGCTGTCTGGTTATGAGCCAGAACGATGAAACCGTGAACTCAGAGAATCAGTATTACATCTATTCGAGAATTAACAGCCGGGAAAAGCGAGCCTGCATGTTTCAGCTACCGATGGATGGAACCACTCGACACGTTCTGCCCACTCATAAATATGCTAGAGACAAGGTCTTTCGCTTTCTGGAAGACTACATCGAAGATACTTTGCAGGATATGTCCATCCCGCCCAGGCCATCTGCGTTTCGCCGATTTATGCGATTCTTTGGGAGATAGTTCAGGATTCCAGGGGAGCCGGCCAGGTTAGGACTCTCATATCTGATCGATCTGGATCGGGCCTATAGGGAACTCTGCAGAATTTTTTATCCAGCGGTTCTTCCTCTTCTTCGGGATTGCAGTGCTGAAAGTCGAAACAATCGTCCGAATACCGCAGGCAACGTCCATTAATGGTAAGTGTTTTTTCATCTATTATCTTGAACAATCTGTGCTGTTTCACTGTGACGATAGTAGACTGCTTCCGGGCTCCAACAAATCCCCTTAAATGGCCAAACTCCCCTGGAAAGAATATCATACAGATTCTCTGGTCCGCGCAAAACGCACCCAGGAAAGAAGACGCCTCGGACTCCTCCGGAATCACCGGTTGTGTTGCGATCAAAAGTGCGCAAAAGGAAACGATGAGAAATGCAGACGACCTGCTCGGAGGTAGAGTAATTCTTTTTTGCGAAGAGTTAGCCAGGGGATTTCTCATCATTCTACTCCTATGATTGAATCGGCTACCTGCTTATGATAGACCTTCTGTAGTTCAGTATCCAGAATCTCGACCCCCATTCGCGCCTGCACCGTGTAGCGCCCACTGCACAGAGTCCAGATCGGCCGGCCAAACTCCCTTGACGTCGGTTCTCCGTACCGTTCCTTCAGATGTTCCAGAATCGACTCTTCATTTAAGATCAGGGAAAAAACTATATGCTCTATCCTGTACAGATGACCGGTTTCATCAAAAAAAAATTCGGTAGTGGTTCCCAGACCGCTGCCCATTGCCAGATTCGTGGGGGACTTGAGCTCCATTTCAGCATATGGATGGTGCTCTTTAATTTGCTTCTGGACCTCCGGAATCGTAAGCCCGGTTTCGAAACCCAGCACAGAAGGCACATTACAATCTTCGGAGTCGGCATGCAGAGTTCGGAGCTCTCCTTGCAGCAGGCACACACTAAGCAATATGAGCAAAATAGTCTTACGCTTCATCTTACGCTTCATTCTATATACACCAATTTACCTGAATCCTGGCCAGGCATCAGATTCATGGCTCCAGATCTCCAAGAATATCCTTTGCTGACCTCTCCTGAATTCCCGTCCAGATCTCCAGATTCTCCAACGTCACCGAATCATTATGCAGTGTCAGACGATATCGCCCCTCGGCGATGATCCAGTAATGGTGGTCATTTTTTACGGTGCTGCGCTTACCATATTTCTTCTCGATGCTTTCCCGGAGAATTTTGTGATCTATATCCGTAGAGAGTTCAATTCGAAAAACCTTTCCCTGGAAGACCTCTGCTCGGAGAAAACCCATCGGATCCGGGAGGCTGCAAGTGTACTTGTACCCATTATCGTCTATCCGAAGTTTCGTGTC
>JBHIXQ010000143.1:0-6295 GCA_041984705.1 Leptonemataceae bacterium
TCCGGAATCTGGCGCAAGGCAATTCCGGGATTGAATCTCTGAGTTCTACTGCGTTCTCGAGCCGGCCTTCCAGGGCAGCCGGGATGTTCACAGCCTGGATCTAATGCACGGAGCCTTCCCGACGTCTTCCAATCCAGCCGCATGTTACAGCCTGGTTTTACGGTACAGCGGTTTCAGGAAGCTTCCTTTCGCACCAATCGGACAATCAGTTTATAGATCTCATCCAGAATCAAAACGCTGGAAGCTACTCCGGCTGCCAGCAGCCAATCCTGCCCAGAAAGCGATGTTGTAGAGAACGTTTCTTGAGCAGGCTCCCACTCCACAGCCAGCGCCTGAAGCATAAGCACCAGAGCCAGCGATAACCAGAGGCGAACGTTCTTAAAGAAATTAGCGGCAAAAGCGCTTTCGAACTCTGCTCTTGCATTGAATACGTTAAAGATCTGAAATAAGACGAAAGTGGTAAACGCCAGGGTTCCTGCGTACTCCGGGGAACTTTCAGTCAACGCGAAGTTCAGAACCCCGAGGGTTCCCATCATCATTATTGTTCCATAGACTATTACACGGATTATTCGATTGAAATTCAGAATGCCTTCGTCTGGTTTTCTGGGAGGCTGCTTCATAAGATCTGGCCGTCCAGGCTCAAGACCCAGAGTCATGGCCGGGGGACCATCCATTATAATATTGATCCAGAGCAATTGAATCGCGGTAAAAGGCATGGGATTACCCAGAAGAGTGGATGCCAGAACGGTCAATACTGCTCCAATATTGGTGGAGAGCTGAAATCGAACAAATTTTACGATGTTGTCATAGATAATCCGCCCCTCTTCCACTGCATCTTTGATAGTAACAAAGTTATTATCCGTCAGTACAAGTCTGGCTGCCTCCTGAGTCACTGCCGTACCATTCCCCATGGCAATACCTATGTCTGCAGCCTTCAAAGCAGGTGCATCGTTGACTCCATCGCCGGTCATCGCAGTAATATGATTTCGCTTTTTGAGGCTGGTAACAATGCGAACCTTGTGCTCTGGAGATACGCGAGCAAACACCGATGCAGTATCCAGGGCCTGCTCCAGTTCTTCATCGCCCAGAGAATCCAGATCGGCTCCGGTGAGAGTCCTGCCTTCCAGACCCAGTTCCCGGGCCACCGCCGCAGCGGTGGACTGATGATCTCCTGTAATCATTTTTACAGCGATGCCGGCCCGGCTGCAAAGCTTGATCGCCTCTCTTGCCTCGGGCCTTGGCGGATCCATGAGTCCAATCAGCCCCAGGAAAGTCCAATCCCTGCTCCAGTCTTCGGGATTTCCTGCATCGAAATCCTCCACGGGAATGACTCTTCTGGCCACAGCCAGAACCCGCAGAGCATCGTCGGCCATCATATTGTTCGCATCTGAAATTCGGCTCACCATTCCAGAACTCAATTCAGTTTCGCTGATGGCCTCTGGCGAAAGTGAATCAGAATTTTCCGCTTTCGCACTGGACAAACTCTGGAAAAGAATCCGACTGCAGCGCTCCAACGTAGCATCCGGTGCACCTTTGATGTACATCTCTACGAAATTTCCGCTACGATGAAAGGTGGCCATAAACCGGTAATCTGCATCAAAGGGAATCTCTGCAACTCTTGGATACTGCTCTATCACTTCCAGAGGATCCAGTCCTCCTTTTTGAGCCAGAGTATAAAGCGCCCCTTCCGTAGGATCCCCCACAAGCTTCCCATCCTGGACCCGGGCTTCATTACAGAGTGCCAGAGGCAGAAGTAGATCGTCCAGACCGGTGCGCGAAATGCTTCCTTCAGCGCTGTAGCCTTCGCCGGAAATCTTAAAGAACTCTCCTGCGAACCATCCGGCGCGAGCTGTCATTTCGTTCATTGTAAGAGTACCGGTCTTATCCGTGCATATCACCGATGTAGAACCCAGGGTCTCAACCGATGATAGATTCTTCAGTATCGCTTTCTTGCAAGCCATCCTCCACATTCCGATGGCCAGAGTTACAGTTACCACGGCTGGAAGACCTTCCGGAACAGAAGCCACAGCCAGAGCTACAGAGGTCATGGCCGCCTCCGCCCAGGGGGCCCCTCTCCAGAGAGCCAGGCCAAAAATGATCAGAACCACAGCGCCAGCGATGAGTGCCAGACGCCTACCCAGTAGGTCCAGTTGGCGTTGAAGCGGAGTGGTACCGCTATCCAGAGAAAGCATTCCGGCAATGCGCCCCATTTCCGTATCCATACCGGTCCCCAGCACAAGCATCTCTGCTCGGCCTTTCGCAACCATGGTATTCATAAATAGAATGTTGCTTCTTTCGGCCACGGGAAGGGCCGGATCGTGCAAAGTAATTTCCTGTTTGACCACAGCCGCCGATTCGCCGGTAAGAGCAGATTCCTGTACCTCCAGGTTTACTGCCTGAAGAATGCGGCCGTCCGCCGGCACCTGGTCTCCGGCCTCTAGAAGCACAATGTCCCCGGGAACGATATCTTCGGCTGGCACTTCCTGGACGATACCATCCCTTCGCAGTCTGGCGGAAGGAATCAGCATTTTCTTCAACGCATCCAAAGTGGATTCTGCACGATATTCCTGATAGAAACCCAGGCAGGCATTAAATACGATTACAATCAAGATGACGACTGCATCTTTAATATCGCCTATGGCCCAGGCGAGCAACCCGGCTGCGATAAGCACCACTGTCAGGAAACCGCGAAATTGCTGAATGAACCGTTTCCAGATAGGCTGCGGACGCTGCTCGGCCAGACGATTGGCACCGTAACGGAGGACTCGGACTTTCGCCTCATCAAAGGATAATCCCCGGGTCGAATCGGTCTGCCATTTCTGCAATAACTCATCTAGCGGACTGGTATGCCACTGGTTTCGCTCCATCGACTTCACTGAATACGATTTCCCGGAAACAGGAAATCGCATCAAGGTTTTTCACATCGCCGCTCAGGCATTTAGATTCGCCACATTGGTTATCTGCAGCAGCCATGCCGGAATCCATCAATGGTGAATTGAGGGGCCCTGGTTAATCTGTGAAAAGTGGCTACACCGGCCGGACGAAGTACTATAATGTACTCCTGACCGCCGGATTCCCAGACCTGGAATACATTTTCCCCGCCCTGATCCTTTTGAGTCAAAAATCCAGAGGAGGAATCCTGATTGTTCGTAGCCGGGTTGTATTCGTAGCTATTAAAAGAAGAGAATTTATCCATCTTATAGCGTACCCTGTTTCCGGAAAGAAAGTCCCATTCCACTCTGTCACTACTGAACACAGAAATGCTTGATCCGGTAATACTGGCCTCTCGTAGATAACGAAAAGACTTTTGTCGCATAAGGAATTCCTCCGATGCAGATACCCGGCGGATTCGTGAATTGTCCCATCTAACAGTGGCCGCAATGGAAGGCAGAGAATCATAAAAGGAATACCAGGCTCTGTTTTCAATGTCAGCAGTGCTTCCTCGCTTGATCAAATCGTAGCGAAACAACTTAAAGCCTGAAGCAATGATAAGCGTATAACCCGGTCCAGGAACCAGCCAGGCCCCCAGGTAAAATCTGTCATCGTTGGTCTGAACCAGAGAGAGGCCCACAATCTGACGCCCATCCGGTAGTTGCATTTCATCTATCCTTGCGATTCGCAACGCATCTTCCGGTGAATTCCAGCTCTTATAATATGTGCTGGACCGATCGGAAAGATACGAGGCCAGGGCAGCCACAGGACTTACCGGTCGACCAGGTTGAAGCTCATACTCCACTACGAAATTGTTTGTGCTTCCGAATACATACTGGCTTCCGGGCAATCGCAGAGGAGACACTACAGCCAGATTCGCATAGGGCGATTCGGCCTCCTTCCAGTGCGATGGCTGTTTCAGCGAATAATTAAAAAAGCTGCGATCAACCCCCTGCACCGGCTTAACGGTGCCTGCCGGTACAGAAACGGAAATACGGTCAAATGCCGGACCCACTATCTTCATGAGGGTCTGTAGCTTTTGCGCCTGGTCGGCGAACAATATTACAGTCTGAAACCTGGCGCCTGCAGCGAAGGCGTAGTAAGCAGCATATCGCACGGAGCCTTTGCTGTCCCGGGTCACGTTGGTCTGAAATGCAAATCCGTTTCCGGCCTGCGTCAATCCTTCCGCCACCTGCTCCGGGAATGCCTTTAGCAAACTTCTGCCTTCCTGACGCTCCATGGAAACCATGCCATTTTCCAGAAAGCCACGAATCGTCCAGGTTCTTAGATCGGAAGGTCCTGTTACCATAACCAGAGTACCGGGCAACTCGGGATTTGTAACAGTAAGTATCTTTCCCTGTTCCCTGGCCTGCCACTTACCGGGCAGACTAAAAGAAAGTCTCTGAAAGCTGATATCTGTGCTTGCGGCCGGGGGAGCTTCCGCGCGAAGAGAAAACCCTGCGAAAAGTAAGATAGCACCCATTACGAACAAGTTAAGCGGATTGTCCGGTTTGCCCCGGACCATGCCCGGGATGAAGCTGCCTGCATTCCTGATCGTCTTGATGCCGGCAAAACGGGACATGCCCGAAAATGAGAAGATTCGCATCAATTGGAACCAACTTGAGTTTTTTTCCTGCAAGTTCATGGGTACACTCCTGCAATCTCTACAATTCATGGGATCTACCGACTCTTGCGATATATGCATTCTCCGGGATCCAGTATCTAGCATTAGACGAAAACAGAGCCGGAGATTGAATTGGAAGAAAAATAAAGGGCAATTCTTCCATGGCTCTCCGGATCGCTAAAGAGTGATCATAAAGCATGTAACAACAAGCGAAAAAACGAAAAAGGCTGGCAGAAGGTATAAATCTTGCTCTTTAATTCCCTATGCAACGTTCTATCAAACTGGGTCGCAACAATTACTCCTTCAAAGATCTGAAGACACTGATGGCCCGGGCCACGCCCCTCAGATCCGGTGATGAGCTGGCCGGAGTGGCAGCTGAAAGTGCCGAGGAAAGAGTGGCGGCCCAGCTAATTCTTTCTGAGTTGCCGTTAAAGCAATTCCTGGAAGATCCGCTCATTCCTCCGGAAAAAGACAACATAAGCGAGCTAATTCTGCAGCAGCATGATAGCCAGGCCTTCGAGACTGTGCGAAGCCTCACAGTTGGCGAATTTCGAGAATGGTTACTATCCGAAGCGATTACCGGCGAGGTCCTGGCGAAATTGTCAGCCGGGCTCATGCCGGAGATGGTGGCCGCAGTAAGCAAGATCATGCGAATCCAGGATATGATTCTGGTAAGCAAGAAGTGTACGGTGATTACGGCCTTTCGCACAACCATCGGCACTCCCGGAACGCTCTCTGTACGATTGCAGCCGAACCATCCCACTGACGATGAAAAAGGAATTCTGGCCAGTACCCTGGATGGATTAATGTACGGGTGCGGCGATGCAGTCATTGGCATCAACCCGGCCACGGACAATCTGGCGACAGTGAGCCGATTGCTGGAGCTACTGGATCAATTAAGGCAGAGTTACTCTATTCCGATGCAAAGCTGCATACTCACTCATGTAACTTCCACCATGGATGCCATGACCAGAGGCGTGCCGGTGGATCTGGTCTTTCAGTCCATCGGCGGAACTGAAGCTGTAAACAAAAGCTTTGGCGTAGAAATCTCCATGCTTTCGGATGCAAACGATATGGCGCGGGATTTAAAACGCGGCACTGTGGGAAACAACGTAATGTATTTTGAAACCGGTCAGGGTAGTGCTCTTTCTGCGGATGCGCATCATGGAGTGGATCAGCAAACCCTGGAAGTTAGAGCATATGGACTGGCGCGAAAGTTTGAACCTTTACTGGTGAATACCGTGGTTGGATTCATAGGTCCGGAGTATCTGTTCGATGCGAAGCAGATCATTCGCGCCGGAATCGAAGACCATTTTTGCGGAAAGCTCCTGGGTCTGCCCATGGGAGTAGATGTATGTTATACAAACCATGCAGAAGCAGATCAGGACGATATGGATATCCTGCTAACTTTGCTGGGTAATGCAGGGGTAACCTTTATTATGGGTGTACCCGGTGCCGATGATATCATGCTCAATTATCAAAGTACATCTTTCCACGACGCAACCTACATTCGACAGCTCCTGGGGCTGAAAGCAGCTCCAGAGTTTCAGAAATGGCTGGAAGATACCGGAATCGCTTCTAGCGCTGCTAATACAGGAGGGGATCAGAAAAAAAGACTGCCGGAATTCTTTGGGGCCATTCAGGAGCTAAATATATGAAGGCCGGTAAGAAAAGAACGGGAAAAAAGAGGCCCACGGATAAGCCCGCAAGCCCTGCAAAAACCGGCGATACAATGGGCAA
>JBHIXQ010000144.1:0-6258 GCA_041984705.1 Leptonemataceae bacterium
CCGCATCCTCTTCATATAGTTCCTGGGCCCGGGAATGATCTATGGTGGAGGCTACGATTTCTGCGGCCTGGCTCAATTGGCGAATAATTCTATTCTCAATTACCGATGAATACTGGATATAGAAAGCGCTACTAAGACCAATGGTGCCAAAGAGAAATACAACGCTGGTTAAAAGAATAATCCTGGTTCTTAATTTCATGGGGGCTTTCAGGATAGTTTTCCACAGGGAATGTCAAGAGAAGAATCGATCCGAATTGACAATTTTGCACCTCGGCGTTGGATACAGAAATGTCAAAGGTAACAAAGTGGAGTCTGGCAGCAGTAGGGTTGATCCTGTTTATGGGATACTTTATCCTGTTTCTGCAAAGTCCGTCTGTTGAAGAAAGCAACTATGAGATTGATCTGGCAGGCATGCGCGCGCTTACAGATCCAGAAAATCAGGTAGAGCCCGGACCAGAGGTTTTAAACAGTCTGATCATTGGAGAGGGAAGCTTTCCTTCCGGGGCCATTGTAGCCGGCCACAGTCTGTTTTCTAAAACCAGGCTGGTTTTCGTGTCGTACCAGCTCCTCTACGAAGATGGTACAGAACTGATTCTGGACACCGCCCAGGATGAATCATTGCACAATGAATTCTATGAGGGGGAGCCGTTCTATTTGGATCACTTCAATCAAATGCAGGCTGCGATGAAGCGAGCTCGCTGGATAGTAGCCACCCATGAGCATGTGGATCATGTGGGCGGAATCGCCCAGTCCCCTTATTTCGAAAGCATCTTCGAGAATGTATTTTTGTCTAAAGAGCAAATCGAAGGGCCGACCATCGCTGCGGCCAGGTTTCCGGATGGTAACCTGGAAAAGCTCAAGCCCCTGCAATACGAATCCCTGCACAGGATCGCTCCTGGAGTGGTGCTTCAAAAAGCTCCCGGACATAGCGTGGGTAGCCAGCTAATCTACGTTCGACTTCAGTCCGGTCAGGAATTTCTTTTCGTAGGTGATATTGCCTGGAGTCAAAAGAACATCGATGAACAGACCGGACGTCCTGCCCTGGTTTCCTGGATCTTCTTACAGGAGAACCGGGATCAGGTCGCTAACCAGTTGCGGGCCCTTCTGGATCTACAGACCAGCAATCCAGAGGTGCAGGTTGTAGTCGCCCATGATGGTGAGAATCTGCAGCGAATCATCGAAAAGCTGGGAGTAGGAACAACGTTTCAAAGTCCATAGCAAGTTTGATCCTGGCATTTTGTCCGGGAAACAGGCTAATAATACAGCTCTGTTCCCGGGCAGATTTCGCTCTGAGTCCAGCACAACTCTCTTACAGGCAAGACCTCATCACCATGGGATGGAAAAAAGCTGGCTTATGTCTCTCCTGGATGCGTCTGCTAGATAATACAACGGCTGATTTGTAACAGATTTCATTGACCCGCGATGCGGACTGCGATTTCTGTCTTATCACTATGAAATTGAACCAGCGTCTTGCAATTTGTTATCCTAGAAGGACTCCTTTTGCACAAATCGGAAAAGCCCTGGGCCGTTTTTCTGCCCATCATCTGGGCCAGATCGTGGCAAAGGACATCCTGGAAAAGAGCGGCATCGATAAGAATAAGATCGATGGCGTAGTTGTGGGAGAGGGCTTTCCGTTTGCTCCCAACTCGGCACGAGTAATCTCCAATTTGCTGGAGCTTCGCGACGAAATCCCTGCCATTACTGTGAATCAGAACTGTGTTTCCGCTATGGAAGCAGTGGCAGAGGCCGGACGAAGAATCCTCCTGGGCGAAGGAGAGGTGTTTCTGGTACTGGGTGAAGAGTCTCAGACTTCCATGCCATTCGTCGTGCGAAATGCTCGACTGCACAAGAAAACCGGTACAGTAGATAAGCTGAAGAAAGCTCTTCCGGATGATCTACCAGAAGGCGTAGAGATTCGCGATACCCTGGAAGATGGACTGGGCGATGGAGAAACATCCTACGGAATGCAGGTAACTGCAGAGATTGTTGCTCAGAACTACAGCCTGAAGAGAGAAACTCAGGATAAAGTAGCCTATGAAAGCTTCAAAAGATCCCTGGAAGCAGCTGAAGCTGGAATGTATGAACCTTACATCATAGCGGTAAACGACGAGGAAGGAGAGCCTCTAAAAGTGGACGAAGCAGTAATGCTGCGTAAAGGTCTGGTAGAGAATCCCACTCGTATGGAACGAGCCATGTTGCTGTTCGACAATCCCGGAATGAAGTTCGACCAGTTCAAAGAGAAATACAAAGGCGACCTCAAGAACTCGATTGGTCCTACAGTAACTATTTTCAATGCATCCCCTCGATCCGATGGAGCCGCAGGCGTTATCCTGACAACTGAAGAGAAAGCTAAAGAACTGGGCCTGGAAGTAGCAGCGTATCTGACCGGCTGGAATATGCGCGGCGTTCATCCCAACGTAATGGGACTGGGACAGGCAGAAGCATCTCTGGCTTTGATCGATGAAATGGGCCTGAAAATGGACGACATCGACATCGTGGAGATCCATGAAGCGTTTTCCGCTACAGCTGTTGGAGCTCTGGAAGAAATCAAGAATCGAACCGGTTATGACTGGGAAAAGAAATTCGATGAAAAGAAAATAAACCGATACGGCGGTTCCATCGCTATCGGGCATCCTTTTGGAGCCACCGGTATTCGCCTCATTGCAAATGCAGTGATGGACATGAAAAACGATGACTCTGTAAATCGAGTACTCTGCACTGCCTGTGCGCACGGCGGTATTGCCGGAGCGCTGATGATCGAGCGAGCTTGATTATCGAATTGTAGTTTAGACAAAGATACAGAGCAGTGAGTGGTATGGACTCTCTATAGAGATCGCACTGCTTCTCTCTGACGTAAAAAGCCGGCCCATAGGAGCCGGCTTTTTTATTGTACGTTCGAGAAAGGAATCGGCCCGAAATCAGGAATTGCTTCGCTTGAGCAGGCGTTCCTGCTCCTCTCTTGCATTCTGGATGGCCATGGCTTTGCGAATGGAACCAATGCGGTGTTCCAGGTCCTTCATTTCTTTTTCCAGCTTCTTCCATTCATCCTGAGGTGTAGGTGTATCGTCGCTGGCAATGCCTTCTGCCTCCATCTCTTCTTTGGCTTCATCCATACCATTCATGATTACACCAATGAAAAGGTTTAATACAATCATGGTGCCCATCATTACAAAGCTGATGAAGAATAGCGGACTGAGCACAGGAAACGCCTGGGGGGCCGTGCACATGGCTTCCTTGCCATCGTAGCCGTAACCATCGCATCCGTAGGTTTGAATGTACATCAAGTCAGTCCAGTCCTCCAGGGTAACAGCGCGAAACAGAGAAATCAATGCCTGAGGCAGGTCGCGAAAGTGTATTGGATCATTCGCAGAGAACAGAAATACCGCGGCCACTGCATAGATATAGAAAAGTAGAAACAGAAAGATCCCAACATAGAACATGGAAGGAATACTTTTCAGAAGCGCTGTTACCAGTATCCTTAACTGAGGCAGTGCTCTTACGAGTCGCAGAACTCGCAGTAATCGCAGCAATCGTAGCACGGTAACATACTCTGCATGAATGGGCAGAAAGGCTGCAGCAACAATGGCGAAGTCAAAGATATTCCAGGAGTCAGTAAAGAATAGCTGAGGTCTGGGAAAGCGGGCAATAAGTTTGATTACTATTTCCAGTACAAAGATGGCCAGAATGACTTTGTCCATTGCATGAAGAATGGGGCCATACTTCTGAATCATGGACGGGTAGGTTTCTATGCCTACCAGTACGGCAGTTAACAGAATTACTGCGGTAATGAAATTTTGAAACAGACTGGATTCGCTGATTTTCCTCGATATTTGAACCATGCAGGTTCCTATAATCGCTTGCCTGAAATGCAACTCTTTTTCAAATTACGCCCACTGTATCTGATACCGGAAGACTGTTCCCCGGTGCAGCATTTCAGGGAGGATCTACAAAGAAAGGAAAGAAGAAGTTCGCAATACTTCCTCTGTTGTTATTTCTGGGGCTGGCCGCCTTTAAATATTTTTCCGCAGATACGTGGACGAATCCAGAAACTGGAGAGGAAGTTAAGATTGGGTTGTCCGAAGACCAGGAAGAGACCCTGGGTATGCAGAGCTATCGGCAGGTTCTGTCAGAAAGCGATGTCATTACCAGTGGTCCGGAAGTGGACATGGTTCGCCGAGTGGTGCAAAGACTCATTCCGACTACCGGCGATGGAGGCGATGATTTCGAGTGGGAAGTCAACGTTGTTCGAAATGATCAGGTTAATGCATTCTGCCTTCCCGGCGGGAAGATCGTAGTATTTACTGGAATCCTTCCGGTAGCCCAGAATGAAGATGGTCTGGCTACTGTTATAGGTCATGAAATGGCTCATGCTACCATGCGACATGGGGCTCAGAGACTCTTCAGCAATGACATTTATAATACGGTAATGCAGGGTGCCAACGCTTCCATGGCGGAGATGGATCCGCAGGCTCGCGAAAAGGTACTGGGTCTTCTGGGTGCAGGCGCTCAATACGGAGTGCTTCTGCCTTTCAGTCGTGACCATGAAACCGAAGCAGACAGGATTGGTTTGCTCTATATGGCTCGGGCAGGTTACGATCCGGAAGCATCGGTGGATTTCTGGCAGCGAATGGCAGAGAAGGGCGGTGGAAGTCAGCCTGAGTTTGCATCAACCCATCCCTCTCACGGTACTCGTATTGAGAATCTGCGAAAGTTTATTCCGGAAGCTCGCAAGCAAATGCCCTGATAATTTCTAAGGCAGGGTCGGTATCCGGCCCTGTTTCAGAATTTTACTTTCGCTTTCTCCGGTCAACTTCGGTAAAATAGTTTCCATCGCTGGAGAGAGTGGGAGCAAGCCTTTGATCGTGCTTTCACATAAATAGATCGGGCAAGAGAGAGCGTACTTCCGGGAGCACGGAGCCCTCCCTTTTTTCGCCTGATGTGTCCAGAACGGTATGGAAGCATCGAAAGCTGTAGTCCTGTATCTCACTTTCTGAATTCTGCCCGGCATTTCCGGGATTGGTTCCCTGGTTTAAATCCAGCTTTTCGAATCGTTTTTCGATTTCTTTCCAGGTAGAAAATTCTGTAAGATCTGACGTGCCCCCCTTTTCCTTTCTGCGATTAAGCCTTTTTCGAATCACATCTTCGCTGCATTGAGTCTCCAGAAACAAGATAGACCCCGCGAAGCCAGTTTTCTGACAATGTTCCAGTAACAGGTTTCGATACTCTTTTCTAGAAAAACTGGCATCCAGAGAGATTCTGGATTCTGCCCGCATTAGCTTCTGGCCCAGAGCCAGAAGATGCTCATAGTTCTTCCTTTTTTTATGCGCACTATAGATTCCCTGGCCAAAGGCCGCGGGTTTTCGCTTTTCTAGATCTGACTGACGCCGCTTTCTTATGATATCGCTGGATAGGACAGGTATTCCATCTTCGCGCAGTAGTTTCGCAATAAGCGATTTTCCTGTGGCCGGCAAACCCATAAGAACAATAATCAAAGGCTCCGGCCACGGCCCTGCTGAACCAAAGCTGGTCTTTTTGCCTTTCATTAAATCCTGAATGAGATTCGTGTACTGTCCGGATCGTCGCTCCAATCTTTCCTTTCTCGCAGAGTCATCGGAGGAACCGGAGTCCAGATTGCTGAGTTGAAGAGAATCCACCATCAGTCGAACGCAGGCTCGGTATATCTCATAGAGATCCAGAAGCAAATAGCCAGCCACATCTGGATAGAGATGTAGATACTCCAGAGCCAGGTTACGGGCCAGAGATTCCTGGCCTTCCAGACGGAGTCCCATAGTAGTAAAAGCCACATCTTCAAATGGATCCACCTGACGGATTTCGGGACTGAACTCAACACAATCTATAATGGATACGGCTTCTTCCCGTAAATAGATATGGTCCGGTCGAAGATCACCATGGCCGTCTACTTCTCTGTGAATTCTTTTTTTCAGGGAGGGCCTGTTTTTACGAACCAGATCTCCAAGCTCTGTTGCGAAGGGGACTTCCTGCAGGTGGGACAGAGTCTTGATTACATTGTTTAATCTCTCAGCAAAGCCGCTGGATGGTGGTTGAAACGGCAGGGATCGATGGAAAGAGGCCAGTGTGGATGCGAGATTTCGCATATCCGATGTATTCAGGGAGTCGAGCTTTTCTTCCAGACGATCCGCATCTGGCAGATGGTGCATTACAACGCATACATCCAGAGGCGGACCAAAGTTCTTCTTACATTCATTCAGAGCCTCTTCTACATGGACCTGTAAGTCC